>NZ_JASHLT010000002.1:0-265344 GCF_030056615.1 Streptomyces sp. HNM0645
GCGGCCGGGCGTTGCGCCCGGCCGGGCGGTGGTCGGACCTCTCATCAGCGTCTCCGACGGCACCCCTCGGACCCGGTGACACCACCCCCCAGGTCATCCGTTCGACAGGGGGCAACAGTCATGCCGGGCCCGGAGGCCAGCGGCCCTCTTGCAGGACCGCGAAAAACATAACGGGGGGTGGCCCTTCCTGTGCGCGGGCCCGTGGCCCGGGCGCACCGGAGGCGCCGGCGCACCCGGGCGTCAGTGCTCTTTGCCGTCCGCCAGCTTCTGGCCACGCAGGAGGAACCAGGCGGCCACCGCGGTGGCCAGCAGCACCGCGGCGCCCGCGCCCGACGCGAGCCGCAGCCCCTCGACGAACGCCTCCTGTGCCGCGCCGACCAGTTCGGCCTGCTGGTGGGCCGGCAACACGGCCGCGGCCTCCACCGCCCCGCCCAGCGACTCATGGGCGGCGGACGCCACGTCCGCCGGAACCCCGGCCGGTGTCGCGAAGTCCCGGTACACACCGGTCACGATCGAACCGAGCAGCGCGATGCCGAGTGCCGCACCGAGTTCGTACGCCGTCTCGGACACGGCCGATGCCGAGCCGGCCTGCTCCTTCGGCACGCTGGAGAGGATGACGTCGGCCGTGACGGTGAACGAGAAGCCGGCGCCGACACCGACGACGAGCAGGGCCGCGCCGAGCAGCGGATAGCCCGTGGAGCTGCCGATGACGGTCAGCACGGCGAGCGCGACGCCCACGGCGGCGAGTCCCCCGGCCACGACGGACCGGACGGAGAACCGCCGGGCGAAACGGCCGGCGACGAGCCCGGTCGCCACCGCGCCGATCGCGGCGGGCAGTTCCGCCAGCCCGGCCTCCAGCGGCGGCCGCTCCTGGACCAGTTGGAGGAACTGGGAGAGGAAGAAGACCAGTCCCGACAGGCCCAGGATGGTCAGCAGGTCGGCGAGCACCGCACCGGAGAAGCCGCGGTGGCGGAACAGCCGCATGTCGAGCAGTGGCGACGGCAGGGTGAACTGCCTGCGGACGAATCCGTACAGCGCGGCGGCACCGATGAGCGCGGAGGCGCCGGACTCCCAGCCCACTCCGTGGCTCGCGGCCTCCTTGATCGCGTAGACGACGCCGACCATGCCTATCAGCGACAGGGCGACGCTGATCAGGTCCCAGGGGCCGGCGACCGGGTTCTTCGACTCGGGCAACAGCTTGATGCCGACGAGGACCAGGACGGCCATCACGGGCAGGTTGATGAGGAAGACGGAGCCCCACCAGAAGTGCTCCAGCAGGAAGCCGCCGACGACCGGTCCGACGGCGGCACCGGCCGAGGCCATGGCGCCCCAGATGCCGATGGCGATGCTGCGTTCGCGCGGGTCGTGGAAGATGTTGCGGATCAGCGCCAGTGTGGCCGGCATCAGCGTGGCGCCGGCGACGCCCAGCAGGGCCCGGGCGAGGATCATCGTCTCGGGCGTGGTGGCGTAGGCGTTGAGCACGGACACGGCACCGAAGGCGACGGCACCGGTCAGCAGCAGCTTCTTGCGGCCGATCCGGTCACCGAGGCTGCCCATGGAGACGAGCAGGCCCGCGATGACGAACGAGTAGACGTCACCGATCCACAGCAGCTGGGTGCCGGTGGGCTTGAGGTCCTCGCTGAGGAAGGGCGTCGCGAGGCCGAGCACGGTGGCGTCCACGGCCACCAACAGGACGGCCAGGACCAGCACCGCCAGGGCCAGCCATCGTCCGGGGCGGTACGGGGTCTCGTCCGCCCCGCTCACGCGCTGGACGGTACTGCTGGTCATTTCTCCACACTCCGTCGTGCTCCGCCGAGCAGCAGCTCGGCGATCATGTACTGGAAGTCGTTCTTGGCGACCCGGCCGTCCATGGCGGCCCAGGCGCAGGTGCTGATGAGGCCGTAGAGGGCCTCGGTGAGCCAGATGGGCGGGAGGTCGATCCGGAACTCGCCCTGCTCCTGGCCCCGCCGGAACAGGGCGCCGACCCGGGCGTCGAGCCGGGCCCAGCCCTCGTCGACCTGGTCGCCCTCGAACAGCTGGTTCTCGGTGATCAGGAACGCGAGGAGCTCCGCCGCGGGCTCCATCTCGGCAATCAGCCGGCGCAGCGCGTCGCCGGCGGGACCGTCCTCGAGCGCGGCGCGGTCGACGGCCGCCTCGAACTCCTCGATGCCGAAGGCTTCAAGCGCCTTCACGAGCGCGTCCCGCCCGGCGAAGTGCCGGTGCAGGGTGGCGCGGCCGATGCCCGCCGCGCGGGCGACCTCGTCCATCGTCGCGGTCGACTTGCGGGCGAGGAGGGCGGCGGCGGCGCGCAGCACCTGTTCACGATCCATGGCCATGAGACAACCATACACTAAATGAGACGTCAATGTCTCATTCAATAAATCGATGCCTCATACAGAGGCGGAAAGGGATGCTGAGCCCATGAAGCCGCTCCTGCTGATCGACATCGACGGCCCGCTCAATCCGTACGGCGGTAAGCCGCAGCGTCGCCCCGACGGGTACACGACGCACCGGATGCGGCCCGGCGGCTGGGCGCACGACAAGCCCCTGCGGGTCTGGCTCAACCCGGGGCACGGCGAGGAACTGCTCGCGCTCGGGGACCGGTACGAACTGGTCTGGGCGACGACGTGGAAGGGCGACGCCAACGTCTGGGTGGGACCGCATCTGGGGCTGCCCGAGCTGCCGTTCGTCGACTGGCCCGTGATGCACGGCGCCTCGCCGCGGGGGACGTTCTGGAAGACGCAGTACGTGCTGGAGTACGCGGCCGGACGGCCGTTCGCCTGGATCGACGACGAGATCACGGATCTGGACCGTGAGTACGTCGACCGGAAGCACAGCACCGCCGCCCTGCTGCTGCACGTCGACCACCGGATCGGACTGATCCGGCCGGACTTCGACGCGCTCGCGGACTGGGCGGCGGCGCTGTGAACTTCGGTGGTGCTTGATCGCGGGGAGCGCCGCGAGCCGCCGGGTGCCGTGGGTGGCGGCTCCGGCGGGGGCGGGGCGGCGCCGTGACGGTTACCGCTTGGCGGTGGCCCAGGCGTGCTGGGCGGCCAGGTCCGCCTTGACCTCGGCGAGCTGGGCGGCCACGGCCGAGGGGGCCGTACCGCCGCGGCCGCTGCGGGAGGCGAGCGCGCCGGGGACATCGAGCACGGTCCTGACCTCCGGCGTGAGGTGCGGCGAGATCTTCGCGAACTGCTCGTTCGTGAGCTGGTCCAGCTCGATCCCGTGCGCCTCGCACTCCTTGACGCACTCGCCCGCGACCTCGTGCGCGACGCGGAACGGCACGCCCTGCTTGACCAGCCACTCGGCGATGTCCGTGGCCAGCGAGAAGCCGGCGGGCGCGAGCTCCTCCATCCGCTCGCGGTTGACGGTCAGGGTGGCCATCATCCCGGTGAACGCGGGCAGCAGCACCTCCAGCTGGTCGCAGGAGTCGAAGACCGGCTCCTTGTCCTCCTGCAGGTCGCGGTTGTAGGCGAGCGGCAGGGCCTTCAGCGTGGCGAGCAGACCGGTCAGATTGCCGATGAGCCGGCCCGACTTGCCGCGGGCCAGCTCGGCGATGTCGGGGTTCTTCTTCTGCGGCATGATCGACGAACCGGTGGAGAAGGCGTCGTGGAGCGTCACGAAGGAGAACTCCTTCGTGTTCCAGATGATGACCTCCTCGGCGATCCGGGAGAGGTTCACCCCGATCATCGCGGCGATGAAGGCGAACTCTGCGACGAAGTCCCGCGAGGCCGTGCCGTCGATGGAGTTCCCCGCGCTGCCGCGCTCGAAGCCGAGGTCCTGCGCCACCGCCTCCGGGTCCAGTCCGAGCGACGACCCGGCGAGCGCGCCGGAGCCGTACGGGGAGACGGCGGTCCGCTCGTCCCACTGGCGCAGCCGTTCGGCGTCCCGGGAGAGCGACTGGACGTGGGCGAGCACGTGGTGGGCGAAGAGCACGGGCTGGGCGTGCTGGAGGTGCGTGCGGCCCGGCATGGCGACGTCGGGATGGGACTCCGCCAGCCCCACCAGCGCGTCCTGGAGCTCGGCGATCAGCCCGCCGATGATCCGGGCGTGGTCGCGCAGGTACATCCGGAAGAGCGTGGCGACCTGGTCGTTGCGGGACCGGCCGGCGCGCAGCTTGCCGCCGAGGTCCGGGCCGAGGCGCTCCAGGAGGCCGCGTTCGAGGGCCGTGTGGACGTCCTCGTCGGCGATGGTGCCGGTGAAGCTCCCGTCGGCGACGTCCGCCTCCAGCCGGTCGAGCCCGGCGAGCATCCGCTCCAGCTCGTCGGAGGTGAGCAGGCCCGCCTTGTGGAGCACACGGGCATGCGCACGGGAGCCGGCGATGTCGTACGGCGCGAGCCGCCAGTCGAAGTGGACCGACGCCGACAGCTTCGCCAGCGCCTCGGCGGGCCCGTCGGCGAACCGGCCGCCCCAGAGCCGGACGTCACCGTTGTTGCTGCTCACAGCACTTGCTCCTCAAGAATTGCCGGGCTTCGGATGTGCGGCCGCCTCCCTGCTCCCGGCCCTCTGCGGGCCCGGGCCCCGACGGACGGGAGGGGAGGCGGCGGTGCACCTGCGGAAGGCGGTGGGCCCAGGGAATCAGGCGAGGTCGCGCTTCGCGGCGATCTTCGACGAGAGACCGAAGATGTCGATGAAGCCCTGGGCCTTCGACTGGTCGAACGTGTCACCCGTGTCGTACGTCGCGAGGTTGAAGTCGTACAGCGACTGCTCGGACCGCCGGCCGGTGACGACGGCGCGGCCGCCGTGGAGGGTCATCCGGATGTCGCCGGTGACGTGCTGGTTGGCCTCGTCGACGAAGCCCTCCAGCGCCCGCTTGAGCGGGGAGAACCACAGGCCGTCGTAGACGAGCTCGCCCCAGCGCTGCTCGACCTGCCGCTTGTACCGCGCCAGCTCGCGCTCGACGGTGACGTTCTCCAGCTCCTGGTGGGCGGTGATCAGCGCGATCGCGCCCGGGGCCTCGTACACCTCACGGGACTTGATGCCGACGAGCCGGTCCTCGACCATGTCGATCCGGCCGATGCCCTGGGCGCCGGCCCGCTCGTTGAGCTGCTGGATCGCCTGCAGGACGGTCACGGGCTTGCCGTCGAGGGCGACCGGCACGCCCTCCTTGAAGGAGATGATCACCTCGTCGGCCTCGCGGACCTCGGCCGGGTTGGAGGTGTACTCGTAGATGTCCTCGATCGGCCCGTTCCAGATGTCCTCCAGGAAGCCGGTCTCGACGGCGCGCCCGAAGACGTTCTGGTCGATCGAGTAGGGCGACTTCTTGGTGGTGGCGATCGGGAGCTGCTTCGCCTCGCAGAACGCGATGGCCTTGTCCCTGGTCATCGCGTAGTCACGGACCGGCGCGATGCACTTCAGGTCGGGGGCGAGGGAGGCGATGCCCGCCTCGAACCGCACCTGGTCGTTGCCCTTGCCGGTGCAGCCGTGGGCCACGATCGAGGCGCCGTGCTTCTTCGCGGCGGCCACGAGGTGCTTGACGATGGTCGGCCGGGAGAGGGCGGAGACCAGCGGGTAGCGGTCCATGTAGAGGGCGTTGGCCTTGATCGCCGGGAGGCAGTACTCCTCGGCGAACTCGTCCTTGGCGTCCGCGACCTCGGCCTCGACGGCACCGCAGGCGAGCGCGCGCTTGCGGATGACGTCCAGGTCCTCGCCGCCCTGGCCGACGTCCACGGCAACGGCGATGACCTCGGCGCCCGTCTCCTCGGCGATCCAGCCGATGGCGACGGAGGTGTCCAGACCGCCCGAGTAGGCGAGTACGACGCGCTCGGTCACGGGTTTCTCCTTACGGTGCATGCGGTGATGGGTATAACTATGCAGTCCTCCGTATGTTTTGTCAACGCACGGGAAGTCCGGTGGCCGCCGGTCACCCCGCTGCACACCCTCACCCCCATGCCGACCAGGGGGACGGGCGCGGTCCGCCGGGGTGACGGCGCTGCGCCGGGCCTGACGCCACGGCGACGCCCGTCCGTACCTCACCGACCGCTCGGGGCCGGTACGGGCCTGCGCCCGCCATGTGCTGCGGCAGGGTGGGGCCGAACCGCTCCCCGTCCACCGCGCCCTGTGCGCCGACCCGGCCGACCGCGGCATACCGGCCTGGGCACCGCTCGGACTCGCCGGGTGCGGCGAGCCCGTCCGGGCCATAATCCGGGCATGGGTCAGACGTACGAACGCATAGACGGCCGTATCCGCACCTTCATCGAGGAGCAGCCGGTCTTCTTCACCGCCACCGCGCCGCTCGCCCCCGACGGCCATGTCAACATCTCCCCCAAGGGCCGCCAGGGCACCCTCGTCGTCCTCGACGAACTGACCCTGGCCTACCTGGACTTCGGCGGCAGCGGCGCCGAGACCATCGCCCACCTCCGGGAGAACGGCCGCATCACCCTCATGTGGTGTGCGTTCAGCGGGGCGCCGAAGGTGCTGCGGGTGCACGGGCACGGCGAGGCGGTCTTCCGGGACGACCCGCGCTGGGCCGGGTACCTCGCACACTTCCGGGACGCCGACGGCGACGGGGCCCGCGCGGTGATCGTCGTACGCGCCAGGCGCATCGGCGACGCCTGCGGGTTCGCCGTCCCCTTCATGGACTACCGCGAGGAGCGCACACATCACGCGGAGCACCTCGCACGCATGAGCGACGAGGAGTTCGCGGCCTACTGCGAGAAGAAGCCGCACGTGGGAGTGAGCCTGGACGGGCTGCCGGCGCTGCCGCTGCCGCTGCCCGCACGCACCGACTGAGCCGCGCCCGGACCCGGGACGCGTGCCGGCCGGGCCGCAGGCACCGACCGAACCGCGCCCGGAGGCCGGACGCGTACGTCCCTCGGCACCTCCCCGGCGCCGCGCCCGGACGCAGGCCGGGCCCTGGGGGCGGCCGTGGGGAACAGGGGACAGGGCCACGGAGAACCCCTTCCGGGTGGCGGGCCGGCGGCCTCGCGGGCGCCTCGCCCGTCGGCGCTCCGAGCAGTCCGCCCGGCGATTGAACTCCCCGTACCTCCTCTCCGTATCCACCTGAGCGATACGGATGACCGAGGAGCAGCGGTGACGATGATTCAGAGCGGTCGGGCCGCCAGACGCCTGACCATGCAGGCGATCCGGCCGCGCCGCAATCCGGCGACGGTGCTGCTGGTCGCCGCCTGGACCGGGGCCGCCGCCGTCATGTGGCTGTGGTGGGACAACACCGCGGTCGTCCACATGGACACCGCGGAGTGGCTGATCGGCGCGGGCCGGATCACGGGACTGCTCGGCGGCTACATGATCGCCCTCGTGGTGCTGCAGATGGCACGCGTCCCGGCGCTGGAGCGGAGGGTGGGCTCCGACCGGGCCACGCGCTGGCACGCGATGAGCGGCCGGTACGCGATCAGCCTGGTCACCGCTCATGTCGTCCTCACCGTCTGGGGGTACTCCGTCCAGGCCCGCACCGGCCTGGTCGAGCAGACCGTCACCGTCGTCGTCGACTTCCCCGAGATGATCGAGGCGACGATCGGTACGGCACTGCTGCTGCTGGTCGGCTTCGTCTCGGCGGGCGTCGTGCGCCGCCGGATGCGCTACGAGACCTGGTACTACCTGCATCTGCTGACCTACGTCGCCGTGTACCTGACGTTCTGGCACCAGCTCGCCACGGGCTCGGAGTTCGTGGCGAGCGCGACCGCCCGCACGATCTGGTACCTGCTCTACGGCACGGTCGGCGCACTGCTCCTCTGGTACCGGATCCTGGCGCCGGTGCGGCTCAACCTCATGCACCGGTTGCGGGTCGAATCCGTGGTGGACGAGGCCCCGGGCGTGGTGTCCGTCCTGATCACGGGACGGCGGCTGCACAGGATCGGCGCCGAGGCGGGCCAGTTCTTCCGCTGGCGGTTCCTCGCCGACGGCCTGCGCTGGAGCTCCAACCCGTACTCGCTCTCCGCGCCGCCCCGTCCCGATCTGCTGCGCATCACCGTCAAGGCCGCCGGGGAGCACAGCAGGGCGCTCAGCCGGCTGGAGCCGGGGACCAGGGTCTGGGCCGAGGGTCCCTACGGGGCGATGACCGCGGGCCGGCGCAGCCGGAACAAGGTGCTCCTGATCGCCGGAGGCGCCGGGATCACCCCGCTGCGGGCGCTGTTCGAGACGCTGCCCGGCGGCCCGGGGGACCTGTCGCTGCTCTACCGTGCCGGTTCGACGGAGGACCTGGCGCTGTGGACCGAGCTCCAGGAGATCGCCGAGACCCGCCGGGCGAAATTGCTGTACGCCGTGAACGGGCCGGACGGGGCGCGTCCGGAGATCACCACCGAGCGGCTGAAGGAAGTGTTCCCCGACATCGACGAGCACGACGTGTACCTCTGCGGCCCGCCCGGGCTCGCCGAGGAGTCCTACAACGCACTGCGGGCGGCGGGCGTGCCGTCGCGTCGCATCCATCACGAGTCGTTCGAGATGTGAGGCCGTACGTGAAGAGGAAGCATCCACTGCTCCGGATGATGATCGCGGTCGCCGGCACCACGTCGGCCGTCGCGCTGCTCCTGACGCTGAAGCAGCCGGGCACCACGGTGGCGGGCTCCGCGTCGCAGGCCGGGGGCGCACCGCCCGCCGCCTCTGCACCCGCCGGCAGCGGCGCCGTACCGGCGGGCGGCGAGACCGTGCTGGGGGACGAGGCCGACACGCAGTTCGGGCCGGTGCAGGTCGAACTCACGCTGAGCAACGGCCGGATCACCGGGGCCCGGGCCGTCAAGGTGCCGAGCACCGACGCCAACAGCCGCAAGATCGCCGCCGAGGCGGTACCCAAGCTCAACCAGGCGGCCGTCGCCGCCCAGAACGGCGAGATCGACGCCGTCTCCGGCGCCACCTACACCAGCGAGGGCTACATCCGCTCCCTGCAGAGCGCCCTCGACAAGGCGGGNCGAGATCGACGCCGTCTCCGGCGCCACCTACACCAGCGAGGGCTACATCCGCTCCCTGCAGAGCGCCCTCGACAAGGCGGGGGCGGCGGGAACCGGTGGCGGGGAGGGTGCGGAGCAGGGCGCGACACCCGGCGCCGGGAGCGACGCGGACGCCCCGGGCGGGGAGACGGGCAGCGGCTCCGGCGAAGGTGCGGACTCCGGCTCCGGATCCGGGCAGGGCGCCGGCTCGGGTGGCGCGACGGAGTCGGTGCTCGGGGACGTGGCGGGCACGCAGTACGGCGACGTGCAGGTGCGCCTCACCGTCAGCGGCGGCCGGGTCACCGCCGCCGAGACCGTCAAGGCGCCCGACTCCGACGCCAACAGCCGCAAGATCGCCGCCGACGCGGTACCCAAGCTCAACCAGGCGGCCGTCGCCGCCCAGAGCGCCGAGATCGACGCCGTCTCCGGCGCCACCTACACCAGCGAGGGCTACATCCGCTCCCTGCAGAGCGCCCTCGACAAGGCGGGCCTGTGACCGGGGAACGGGCGCGGATGCGCCATGTCGAGCACGTGATGGGCACGGNCGAGATCGACGCCGTCTCCGGCGCCACCTACACCAGCGAGGGCTACATCCGCTCCCTGCAGAGCGCCCTCGACAAGGCGGGCCTGTGACCGGGGAACGGGCGCGGATGCGCCATGTCGAGCACGTGATGGGCACGGTGTTCTCGTTCGACGTACGGCTGGAGGGCGATGCCGACCGCGAGCGCGTGCGCGCCGGGCTCGCCGCCGCCGTGGCCGGACTGCACCACGTGGACGAGGTGTTCTCCCCCTACCGCCGGGACAGCCGGATCAGCAGGCTCGCCAGAGGGGAGCTCACCCTCGCCGGCTGCGGGCCGGACGTCGCCGAGGTCTTCGGGCTCTGCGAGACCGAGGAACGCCTGAGCGACGGCTGGTTCACCCCGCGCTACGCGGGCGGGCTCGATCCCACCGGCCTGGTGAAGGGATGGGCCGTGCAGCGCGCGGTGGACATGATCGCCTCCTCCGGCGCTGCGGCGGTCTGCCTCAACGGCGGCGGCGACGTCCAGTCGTACGGCGGCCCATGGCGGATCGGCATCTCCGATCCGCTGCACCCCGGTGGTCTCGCGGCGGTCGTCCAGGCACACGACGGCCTCGCCGTCGCCACCTCGGGTCCGGCCGAACGCGGCTGCCACATCGTCGATCCGCGCACCGGCGGCGCTCCGGACGACGGCCTGGCGTCGATGACCGTCGTCAGCCGGGGGCTGACCCAGGCGGACGCGCGGGCGACGGCCGCGTACGCCATGGGCCCGGAAGCACGCGCCTGGCTGGAACAGCTCCCCGGCACGGAGGGGTTCGCCGTCGCCGCGGACGGCACCACCTGGCAGACCAGCGGGTTCACCCGGCATCTGGCACGGCACGGTGACGGGGAGGGTCGGGCGGCCTGAGGGCCGTCGACCCGGGAAGCGGGCAGTCGGACGGGCGGCGCAGCCTTCGCGGGGCGTCGCCGGCCCGGTCGGCTGCGGCCGCGCGCGGCCGCAGCCGACCGGGCCGGTCAGCGTTCCCTCTGTGCCAGTCGCAGCAGATGGTCCGCGAGGGCCTGGCCGCCCGCCGGATCGCGGGAGATGAGCAGCAGGGTGTCGTCGCCCGCGATCGTGCCGAGGATCGCATGGAGTTCGGCCTGGTCGATGGCCGACGCGAGGAACTGGGCCGCGCCCGGGGGCGTACGCAGGACCACCAGGTTCGCCGAGGCCTCCGCGGAGATCAGCAGCTCGCCGGAGAGGCGGCGCATCCGCTCCTCCTTGGCGGACTCTCCCAACGGGGCCTGCGGGGTGCGGAATCCGCCCTCGCTCGGCACCGCGTAGATGAGCTCTCCACCGGTGTTCCGGATCTTCACCGCTCCGAGCTCGTCGAGGTCGCGGCTGAGGGTCGCCTGGGTGACGCTCAGCCCGTCGTCGGCGAGCAGCTTGGCCAGCTGGCTCTGGGAGCGCACCGGCTGCCGGTTGAGGATGTCCACGATCCGGCGGTGGCGGGCCGTGCGGGTCTGCGGCACGGACGGCCCTCCCCCGGGCTCCGTCCGGGGGGGCGCCCAGTTCTCGGTGCCCTGCGCATCGGTCATCGTCGTCTCATTCTCCGGATCGTCCGTCCCCGCGTGTCTCGTCGAGGATGCCCGGGAGCACCCTGAGGAAGGCGTCCACCTCCGCGTCGCCGATGATCAGTGGCGGCATGATCCGTACGACGTCGGGGGCGGGCGCGTTGACCAGGAGTCCGGCACCCTGAGCCACCTGCTGCACCTGGGCGGCGAGAGGCTCGGTGAGCACGATACCCAGCAGCAGGCCCGCCCCGCGGACGTGGGAGACCAGCGGGTGCCCCAGGGACTCGACCCCGTCCCTCAGTCTCTCCCCGGTCCGCTTGACCTCGTCGAGCGTGCCGTCGAGGGCGGTGAGGACGGCGAGCCCGGCGGCGCAGGCGACCGGGTTGCCGCCGAACGTGGTGCCGTGCTGCCCCGGCCGGAGCAGCTCGGCGGCCGGGCCGAAGGCGATGGCGGCCCCGAGCGGCAGGCCGCCGCCGAGTCCCTTGGCGAGTGTGACGACGTCGGGGTCGACGCCCTCGTGCGCCTGGTACTCGAACCAGTGGCCGGTCCGGCCGATGCCCGTCTGCACCTCGTCGAGGACGAGCAGCGTCCCGGTGGCGCGGGTGATCTCCCGTGCGGCCCGGAGGTAACCGGGCGGTGGTACGACCACGCCGTTCTCGCCCTGCACCGGCTCGACGACCACCAGGGCGGTGTCCTCGGTGACGGCGGCCCGCAGCGCGTCGGCGTCCCCGTACGGCACGTGTGTGACGTCTCCCGGGAGGGGCAGGAAGGGCCGCTGCTTCGCCGGCTGGCCGGTGAGCGCGAGCGCGCCCATCGTCCGGCCGTGGAAGCCGCCCTGGGTGGCGACCATGTGCGGACGGCCCGTCAACCGGCCGATCTTGAAGGCGGCCTCGTTGGCCTCGGCGCCCGAGTTGCAGAAGAAGACGCGGCCGGGGCGTCCGGACAGCCGGAGCAGCCGCTCGGCGAGCGCGACGGGCGGCTCGGCGACGTACAGGTTCGACACGTGGCCGAGCGTGCCGATCTGGCGGGTGACGGCCTCGACGACGGCCGGATGGGCGTGGCCGAGCGCGTTGACGGCGATGCCGCCGACGAAGTCCAGGTACTCGGTGCCGTCCGCGTCCCGGACCCTGGCTCCCTCACCGCTCACCAGTGAGAGCGCCGGGGTGCCGTAGTTGTCCATCATCGAGCCCTGCCAGCGCTGTGAGAGCCGCTGGTTGGCGGTGGCGTCGCTCATGCCGGTCCCCCTTCGGTCCCGTCGGGCACGACCATCGTGCCGATGCCCTCGTCGGTGAAGATCTCCAGCAGGATGGAGTGCTGCACCCGGCCGTCGATGACGCGCGCGGTGTTCACGCCGTTGCGCACGGCGTGGAGGCAGCCCTGCATCTTGGGGACCATGCCGCTGGAGAGCTCGGGCAGGAGCTTCTCCAGCTCGGTGGCGGTGAGTCGGCTGATCACCTCGTCGCTGCGGGGCCAGTCCTCGTAGAGGCCCTCGACGTCGGTGAGGACCATCAGCGTCTCCGCGCCGAGCGCGGCGGCCAGCGCGGCCGCGGCGGTGTCCGCGTTGACGTTGTAGACGTGGCCGTCGTCGGCGGAGCGGGCGATGGAGGAGACGACGGGGATCCGGCCGTCGTCCAGGAGGGCCCTGATCGCGCCGGTGTCGATCTCGGTGATCTCGCCGACCCGGCCGATGTCGACGAGTTCGCCGTCGATGGTGGGCCGGTGCTGGGTGGCCGTGATGGTGTGGGCGTCCTCGCCGGTGAGGCCGACGGCGAGGGGGCCGTGCTGGTTGAGCAGGCCCACCAGTTCGCGCTGGACCTGTCCGGCGAGCACCATGCGGACGACGTCCATGGCCTCGGGGGTGGTGACGCGCAGTCCGGCCTTGAACTCGCTGACCAGGCCGTGCCTGTCCAGCTGGGCGCTGATCTGCGGCCCACCGCCGTGCACGACGACGGGCTTGAGTCCGGCGTGCCGCAGGAACACCACGTCCTGGGCGAAGGCGGCCTTCAGCTCGTCGTCGACCATGGCGTTGCCGCCGAACTTGATGACGACCGTCCGGCCGTGGTGGCGGGTGAGCCAGGGCAGCGCCTCGATCAGCGTCTGCGCCTTGGGGAGTGCGGTGTGCTTGCGGGTGCTCATCGGCTCCGGCTTTCTCGGGTCTCGCTCAGAACTCACTTCACTGCTCGCTCGCCCGGGACTCGCTCCCGCGCCGGGGCCCGAGTCCGGGCTGGGGTTCGGGTTCGGCTCGGGTTCGGGCTCGCCTGGGGCTGGGGCTCGCCCGGGGCCGGGCCCGACTGCGCGATGCGGCCTCCGCGGAATCCCGTCCGGGAGAGTGGAAGGGCTCGTTCAGGAGGAGTAGGCGCTGTTCTCGTGGACGTAGTCGGCGGTGAGGTCGTTGGCCCAGATGACGGCGGACTCGGCCCCGGCGGCCAGGTCGGCGGTGATCCGCACCTCCCGGTACCGCATGTCGACCAGCTCGCGGTCCTCGCCGACGGAACCGTTGCGGCACACCCAGACGCCGTTGATGGCGACGTTGAGCCGGTCCGGCTCGAAGGCCGCCCCGGTGGTGCCGATGGCGGACAGGACGCGGCCCCAGTTGGGGTCCTCGCCGTGGACGGCGCACTTGAGGAGGTTGTTCCGGGCGATGGAGCGGCCCACCTCGACGGCGTCGTCCTCGCTCGCGGCGTTGACCACCTCGATGCGGATGTCCTTGCTGGCGCCCTCGGCATCGCCGATGAGCCGGCGGGCGAGGTCGTCGCAGACGGCCCGTACGGCGTCGGCGAACTCGTCGTGGTCCGGGGTGATCCCGGAGGCGCCGGAGGCCAGGAGCAGCACGGTGTCGTTCGTGGACATGCAGCCGTCGGAGTCGACCCGGTCGAAGGTGACGCGCGTGGCGTCGCGCAGGGCCTCGTCCAGACCGGCGCTGTCCACGTCGGCGTCGGTGGTGAGGACGACGAGCATGGTGGCGAGGCCGGGGGCCAGCATGCCCGCGCCCTTCGCCATGCCTCCGACGGTCCAGCCGTCCCGGGTCACGACGGCCGTCTTGTGCACGGTGTCGGTGGTCATGATCGCGATGGCGGCCTTCTCGCCGCCGTGGGCGCTCAGTTCGGCCGCCGCCTTCTCGATCCCGGGCAGCAGCTTGTCCATGGGCAGCAGGACCCCGATGAGGCCGGTGGAGGCGACGGCGATCTCGCCGGCGCTGTGTCCCTGCAGGACCTGGGCGGCCTTCTCGGCGGTGGCGTGGGTGTCCTGGAAGCCCTTGGGACCGGTGCAGGCGTTCGCGCCACCGGAGTTGAGGACGACCGCGGAGACCTCACCGCCCTTGAGGACCTGCTCGGACCAGAGGACGGGGGCGGCCTTGACGCGGTTGGACGTGAAGACGCCGGCGGCGGCGTGGCTGGGTCCGCCGTTGACCACGAGGGCCAGGTCCGGGTTGCCGTTCTCCTTGATCCCGGCGGCGATCCCGGCCGCCGTGAATCCCTGTGCAGCGGTGACGCTCAAGGTGCCACTCCGATCGTGGAAAGGCCCGTGGTCTGGTCCAGACCGAGGGCGATGTTCATGCTCTGGACCGCGCCGCCCGCCGTGCCCTTGGTCAGGTTGTCGATGGCGCTGATCGCGATGATGCGGCCGGCGGCGGCGTCGAGGGCGACCTGGACCTGAACGGCGTTGGAACCCTGGACGGACGCCGTGGCCGGCCACTGCCCCTCGGGGAGGAGGCACACGAAGGGCTCGTCCGCGTAGGCCTTCTCGTACGCGGCGCGTACGGCCTCGGCGGTGGCGCCCGGCACGGCCTTGGCGCTGCAGGTGGCGAGGATGCCGCGGGGCATGGGCGCGAGGGTGGGGGTGAAGGAAACGGTGACGGGCTCCCCCGCCACCGCGCTGAGGTTCTGGATCATCTCCGGGGTGTGCCGGTGGCCGCCGCCGACACCGTACGGGCTCATGGAGCCCATGACCTCGGAGCCGAGCAGATGGGGCTTGAGCGCCCTGCCGGCGCCGGAGGTGCCGCTGGCGGCGGTGATCACGGCCTCGGGCTCGGCGAGGCCGCCCGCGTACGCCGGGAACAGCGCGAGCGAGACCGCGGTGGGATAGCAACCGGGCACCGCGATGCGCCTGGACCCCTCCAGCGCGGCGCGGGCACCCGGCAGTTCGGGGAGGCCGTAGGGCCAGGTCCCGGCGTGCGCGGAACCGTAGAACCGCTCCCAGTCGGCGGCGCTGCGCAGCCGGAAGTCGGCGCCCATGTCGACGACCAGGACATCGTCGCCGAGCTGCTCGGCGACCGCGGCGGACTGGCCGTGCGGCAGCGCGAGGAACACCACGTCATGCCCGGCGAGCACATCGGCGGTGGTGGCCGCGAGTACCCGGTCGGCGAGCGGCAGCAGATGGGGCTGCAGCGCGCCGAGCCGCTGTCCGGCGTTCGAGTTGGCCGTCAGGGCCCCGATCTCGACCCCGGGGTGCGCGAGGAGCAGTCGGAGCAGTTCCCCGCCCGCATATCCGCTCGCTCCTGCGACTGCTGCGCTCAGTGCCATCGGTTTCCTCCGTACGTGATGGCATGACTATACGCATCACTGCAGTTTTATGCAATGGAGTGATCTCTCCCGGGTCCACGTCTGTGTGACCGAGACTTTTAGTTGGCACATTGAGAGTGCTAGTTGGCAGATCTTGGACCCGTAACGCTGTGTTGCGGTCGGTACCGAGGAAGCGCCCTCATCGTCGGCCGAGTGGTGCTGCTCTGAGTGAGTGGGCGAGGCAACGTTTGCGAAGATCCCGTCGGATTCAAGTCATCTGGACCAGCTTGTCACGGTGTACGACGGGGACGCCGGGCTGCGGGATCGGTTGCGGCTCGGCGATGACTGGGTACGTCGGTGGAGCTCGACATGGCAGGTGGGCGACGGCAGGGTCCGCGCGTTCCACCGCCGCCGCCTGCACCCTGGCACCAGCCGGCTCCGGGCCTGCGTGGCCGATGCCCGCCGCGCCCCGCCGTCATGAGGGTCGTGAAACCGGGTCTTCGAACTTGAGCGGTGCGTCTAATCAAGCACGCTGGCTGTTCGTCACGTTGCGTGATGTGCATGGCGGGACGGGCCCCTGGACGCAGGACGCCCGTGGTCCTGGTTGATCATTTCTGTTCTCTACGCAGAAGGATCATTGGGGAGCCACGGGCGTGGTCAACGATACGACGTTGCTGCTCGGTCTCGACGGGGTGTCCGTCGCGCGGATCGAGTCACTGGCCGACGGGACGCGTCGGGTGCACCTGATCACGGCAGACGAGGCGGCGCGAGCCTGCCCGTCCTGCGGCGTCATCGCCTCCCGGGTGAAGGGGCCGGCGAACGCCGCGGCCGAGAGCTTCTTCGGCCTGCTCGAGGCGGAGATCGGCATCACTGTGTGGGGCAGCCGCCAGGCGGCCCGGGCCGACGTCTTCCGCTTCATCGAGGTCGAGTACAACCGCACCAGACTCCGCCGGCACCCCGAGCACGGGTACCTCACCCCGCTCGAGAACCGGATCCTGCTGCAGCGAGACCTCACCCCCGCAGCGTAGAAACACGATGTCCAACATCAGGGGGGAACTTCATCCTGCCCTGGGCGTGACCGCCGGCGCGCTCATCAGCGCGGGCGTCATCATGGCGGTCGCCCCCTCGGCCGCCGCAGGCGTGATGCTCGTCCTCGGACTCGTCGCACCGCAGTTGGCTCGCCGGTACGGGCGCGAACCACAGCCTGAGAACCATCGCCGCCGAACGGAGCGAAGCAACGAGTAGCCGGGCACCAACTGCCGCACGCGAGCCAATACACAGGAGTGCCGTCTCCTTCGTGATGCCAGCCGCCCACCAATGGATGAGCGTCCGCCGCCCGGGGCGCGCATGGGCAGGGTCTCCGGGGCGCACGCGCTCCGGATCTCGAATCGCGGCACGGATGTCGGCAGCGGACGGTGAGAGCCGCACGGAGGGCGACCGGCCGATGCCGCGGACCGTACGCCGCTCGGTGTGGCCGCACGGGGTGAACCGAGCTGTTCCGGGGAATGCCCGGCGCTGACGCGACGCAGCCGGGAGCGGCTCCGCAGCCCGACGGGCGCGCCCGGCCGCGAACGGCGTCACAGCCCACCGGCACCCTTCGCCACCAGCATGATCCCCATCAAGCCGATCACGACGGCTACGACGGTGGTGCCGTGGACCTTCAGCCAGTCCATGGCCCGCCCCAGCGGTGGCAGGATCCGCTCACCGGCGAGCAGGCGCAGCAGAGGCGGAAGGGCGACGCCCGCGGAGGCGATGAGCGTGAACAGGGCGATGGAGCCCGCCCTGCCCGCAGCCGTCGGCCGGGCCGAACCGATCGCGACGCCACCGGCCGCGATCAGGGCCAGGATCTTCGGGTTGGCGGCCGAGAGCAGCAGGCCCAGCCGCAGCGCCCTCGGCCAGGTGACGGTCTCCAGCGCCCGTATCCACGTCGGATCCGCCTTCGCTCCCCTTCGCCTCCGTCGCGTCCACAGGCCCGCGCCCAGGAGGACCAGCAGGCCACCCAGGCCGATCCGCCCCCAGGAGACCCAGGCGGGCGGCTCCCCGGCGATCTCGACGACGGAGGTCGGCAGGGTGGACAGGGCGGCCGCACCGGCGACTCCGGCCATCCAGCCGACGATGAAGGCACTGCTGTTCTGCCGCGCCCGCGCGGTGAGCAGCAGGAGGATCGCGGGCACCAGCGGGAACGGCGACAGGGCGATCCCCAGCGCGGGGGCCACGGTCTCGGCGATCACCGCTCCCGCTCCGGGCTCCTCGAGACCAGGGGCCGCGCCCCGGAGTCCACAGGATGCGGGCGGCCGTGCTCGCGGAGCCCGAGCGCCGAGAGCACGGCCGGTCACCCGCCCGCCGGTCGCGAGGCGGAGGGCCGCGCTTCCAGCAGGCGTCGAGGGTGCATGCCGTCGACCATGCCGATGAACGGGGGGTGGACGCTGTAGCCGATCATGCGCCGGATGTCCTCGGACACCGTCCTGGCGGTGTCGCGCGTGACGGAGAGGGTGAAGGCTTCCTGCGGCCGCAGCCAGGGCTGGCAGTACTGGGCGGTCAGGGAGAGGCGGTCGCCGCCTGAGCGGTTGGCACCGCCGCCGTGCCACAGGGTGCCGACGAAGAACAGGCAGGAGCCGGGGGGCATCACGGCCGTCATGCGGGGGTCACGGCCGCTGGGGCGGCGGTCGTCGCCCCAGCGGTGGCTGCCCGGCAGGATGACGGTGCCCCCGTTGTCGTGGGTGAACGGGTCGACGGCCCATATCGTGGCCGCTCCGAGAGGTGGCCGCGGGCGCGGTGAACGGTATAACGCGTCGTCGGTGTGCAGCAGTTGGGCGTGCTCGCCCGGGTTGATGTTGATGACCTGGAGCTGGGACAGCAGATAGCCGGGTTCGAACAGCCGGTCCAGCAGGGCCAGGACCCTGGGGTGGTCGACGAGCCGGTCGCAGCAGCGGGTCTTGTTGAGCAGGCTGTACACGCGCTGTGTCCGGTGGCCCTCGAAGGCGTTGCGGCCGGTCCTGTCGAGCAGCGGCGTCACAGCTTGCCTGATCTCGGCGCACTCCCGGGGAGTGAGCAGTTCGGGAAGAAGCACGTAGCCGTCGCGCGCGACGGCGGCGAGGTCGCCCTCGACGGTGGCGCGGTCGACCCGCGCGCCCGCGCCGGGCGCGCGCGGGTACCCGGCAGTCAGGTCTGCGGCGAGGTCTTCCGGCGTTTCGACGCGATCGCCGCCTGCACGACGGAGGGCATCATGGCTCGGGGGCACGGCGTGGGTCCTCTCAGGCGGCGGTGCCGGACAGGTTCACCGCGCCGCGGAGGAAAGCCCACACCTGGGCGGTCACCTCCTCGGCGGGTGGGCGCGGGGTGCGGGTGAGGGCCACCGAGACCATCGCGGAGGCTCCCGCAAGGGTGGCGGCGGCCAACAGCTCTGGGTCGCTTCGGGGCGGGAGTTCCCCCGTGCGCTGGGCACGGGCGATGTTGCGTGCCGCCAGCTCGACGAGGACGGAGCGCCGGCGCGTCTGGAAGGCGGCCACCTCGCCGTCGCCGACGTGCCCGCCGAGGACCAACGGGGCGAGTGGTTCGGCGTAGAGGAACCCGACCCAGTCGCGGACCCGCCGCGACTCCCGTTCGACCCAGGTCGGATCGTCGTACTCGCGCAGCATGCAGGCCTCCGCGAGCCGTTCGTAGAAGGACTCGACGACGGCGATGAGAAGCCCGCTCCGGGTGCCGAAGTAGCGATAGGGCAGGCCGACGCTGACTCCGGCACGGCGGGCGACGGCAGCGACCTCCAGTGTCCCGTTCCCGGCCAGTTCCTCGGCCGCGGTGCGCAGCAGCAGGGCGCGCGAGGCGGCACCGCGGGGGCGTGTGGGCATGGTCACGCCCTCAGCCTAAGTTGAGTTCAACTCAGTGTTCAATGGGGCCACTGACAGCGGGAACTGATCATCCGTCAGTCCGTGATGTGCCCGGGGTGTGTCGTCCGCGCCGAGCGGGCCGGACATCGGTCGACGAGGTCCGTTCGAGGCCGACCGCGACGTTCGACGAGGGTTCCGACGCCCGCGCAGCACCGTGCCGTCCCCCCACGGGCGGACCGGACGTTCCACCGGCCGGTCGGCCGATCGCACGAGGCCCCGGGGCGCCCGGACGCGCCAGGGTGGACCCATGGCCGGCGCGGTCCTGACGCCGCGCCGGTCCAGTTCCCCGAAGGAGGTACGCGGCATGGAGACGGACATGGACACGGTCATCGAGATCGAGCTGATCGAGTCCGACGCGGACGATCTCATCACCCAGTACGTCCCGTAACGGCGACGTGGGGGGTTGCCCGTACGCCCCGGGCCGCCACCGGCCGCCGGTCCCCCCTTTCCGAACGCCCGGACTTCCCGGCGGACCCCCTGCGGACAGGAGCCACCCGTGTACGTACCCACGTTCGCCTCCCTCGTCGGCGACGAGGAGAGGTTCTTCGCCGAGCACTTCGGCAGCTCCCCCTCCTGCGGAGGGAAGCACTCACCGGCCCGCCGGAGGAACTCCTCTCGGTGGCGGACCTGGACGACTGCCTCCACCAGGAGGCCCTGCGCACCCAGTACCTGAGACTGGTCAAGCGCGGGGACCTGATCCATGAGGGCACCTACACGCAACCGCTGCGCGTACAGCGGAAGTACGTCCCCGACCGCGTCGTGCCGGAGCGCGTGTACGAGCACTTCCGCACGGGAGCCAGCGTCGTCTGGCACTCCATGAACCACTTCCGGCCCAACCTCCGCGCGCTGAACGCGATGCCGGCGCAGAGGTTCGCGACCCGGAGCGACTCCCTCGCCTTCCTCACTCCGGCCCTGCAGCAGGGGTTCGTCATCCACCACGACCCCAACGACACCTTCGTCATCCACCTCCACGGGAGCAAGCGGTGGAGGGTCTGGCCCACGGCCGAGGTCCTCAGGCCCGACGGCCGCCCCTACAAGGTGGGGGAGGAGTACCGGGCGGAGCATCTGGGCGAGCCCCTGCTCGATGTGACCCTGCGGCCCGGCGACATGTTGTACCTGCCCAGCGGCACCCCCCCATGTGGCCGCCGCCGAGGACTCGGTCTCGCTCCACCTGACCGTGACCGTGACACCGCGCACCTGGCCCGAACTGCTGCGCTCCACGGTGGCCGAGGCGATGCCGGTCGACCCGGAGCACCGCGGCTTCCCCCATCTCACCGAGGAGACGAGGGAAGAGCAGGCGGCGGCCCTGAAGGACCGGATCGAGCTCCGGGTGGAACGCCTGCGGGCGATCGACCCGCGCGCGGAGGTCGCACGTCTCACGGCCGAGGGTCGCGACGCCGAGGGAGTCGCGGCCGGGCACCGCTTCGCCTCCGCCGCGACCGTGGACGAGACGGAGGCGTCCACTCCCGTGCGGGCGGCCCACGCCGACTTCTCGTTCACGCAGAGCGTCGCCGGGGACCGCGTCGGCGTGCGGTTCGACGGGAAGACGGTGGCCGTGCCGCGATCCGTAGCCGACGCCCTGCGGTCCTGCGCCGCGGGCGCGGTGGTGCCGGCCGGGCGGTTCGTGCCGAACGCCGCACCGGAGGACTCCGTCAAAGCCGTGAAGACCCTCGCGCGGCTGGGAGCGGTCGCCCTCGAACCATGACGGAGGGCACACACCGGGTGCGTGTCCGTGCCCTCGCGGCCGGGGCCGGCCGGCGGGCCGCCGGGGTGCGCGCCTGGTGCCCGCAGGAGCTCAGGCTGCTCCTGGCCGGGATACTGCTCCTGCGTGCGGCCGGTTTCGCCTACCCGTTCCTGAGCTACCTGCTCGCCGGGAAGGGGCACGGGCCGGACACCGCCGGCGTCGTGCTCGCCGCCTTCGGCGCGGGCTGGATGAGCGGACAGGCCGCGTGCGGCCGACTGCTCGACCGCGTCGGCCGGCGGCCGGCCCTGGTGGCCGCGGCACTGGTCTCCGCCGCGGTGCTGCCCCTGCTGACGGCCGTGTCGTCGCCGGCCCTGCTGATCGCCGGTGCCGTGACGCTGGGCCTCGTCTTCGACGCACCGCGCGTGGTGGTCGGCGCCGCGATCGACGAACTCGTTCCGGATCCCGAACGGCGTGCGAAGGTCAACGCACTGAGGTACGGGCTGGTGGTCAACGGCGGCGCCCTCGTCGCCGGCGGCCTCGGCGGCCTGCTGGCCGCCGGGTGGGGCGTCGACGCCCTCCACTGGGTCAACGCGGCGGCATGCGCGGCCTTCGCCGTGGGCGCGCTGCGCCGGCTGCCGGCCGACCGCCGGGGCCGCGCAAGCCGCGTGAGAACGAGCCGGAGCGGCGGTGTCCGGCTCACCGGGCGTCTGGCCCTCCTGCTCGCCTCCGGCCTGGCCACGATGACGGCCCTGGTCGGCATGGCCGCGGCCGTGCCGATGATGATGGCCGCCCAGGGTCTCTCCCCCGGGGCCTACGGCCTCACGGCACTGGTCAACTCCGCCGCCGTCATCGCGCTCACCCCCGCCATGGCACCCTGGCTGAGCCGCTGGGCCGCCGGCGGACGCTCGGTGCCGGGCATGGTGGCGGCCGCTTCGGTGGCCGTCGCCGTCCCCATGGCGGCGGCGGCACTCGCCCGTACGACGTCCGGCTTCGCCGTGGCCGCGGCGGCGTGCGCCCCCGGCGAGATCGCGTGGTTCGTCGCCACGTCCCACATCCTCCGGCAGATGGCTCCCCCGGACCGGCGCGGCCGCTACCAGGGGATCCGGGGCACCGTCCTCGCCGCCGCGGGGACGCTCTCCCCCCTGCTGGCGGCATGGGGGCTTCAACGCGGTGAGCAGGCCCTGGCCGCCGGCACGCCGGCGACCGGACTGGCCGGTGCGGCGCTGTCCCTCCCGCTCGCCCGCACCCGTCGCAACCCCGGGCCGTCGAGCGGTGGGCCCGGGCGAAGGCGCGGCGGCTACCCCGACGAAGAGGCCCCGTGCGGCTCCGTCCCCTCGCACGCGGCCGGCCCTTGGGCATCCTCCTCGCACTTGCGCCGCGACTCCGAGGCGGCCCAGCGGAAGACGCCCCTGGCCATCAAGGACGCCTCCTCCGCCGCCCGTGCCTCGTAGACCTCCGCCCGTACACGGTGCAGGGACGCCCTGTCGGGCTCGGCGAGCACGGCCAGCTCCGCGAGGTGCCCGGCCAGCCGGTACTCGCCGGCGTCGGCGTGGCGCCGCGCGGCGTCGGCCAGCACCCCGGCCCCGCCGGCGAGCCCGGCGAGCTCGGTGGCCAGCCGGGCGTCGGAAGCGGGTTTCAGCCGGGCCGGGTTGCCGTCGTACCAACCGCCGTACTGGCGCCACAGGTTGCGCACCACGAACTCTGGCTCGTCGTAGGCGGCCCGTAGGTACGGGCGGCTGGACAGATGAGCCGGAGGGCTGACCGTGTGCAGGAGGTCGTCCAGCCGTGCACCCGCGTTGAGTCCCGCCAGGGTCTGCTCCACCAGGCTCTCCAGCCATTCCGCCGTCTCCTCCAGCGCCTGGCGGACGCGATCGGCGCCGAAGACCGGCGCGCCGTGCGAGGGAAGCATGATCTCCGCGCCCAGGGCGGCCATGCGGCGCAGCGCGAGGGCCCACTCCCTCGGATAGCGCTGCACCTTCTGGGGGTTGCCGCAGTTCGGGGCGAGCCAGATGAACATGTCACCGGGGCACAGGATGCGCCACCGGGGGAACCAGGCCACGGTCGCGTCGTCGGTCTCGCCGCGGACGTGGAACAGCTCGCAGGTCAGCTCGCCGGTCGTGAGGGTCATGCCGTCCCGGTAGGTGACGTCCGGGCGGCGGTACTCGGTGGGCCAGGTCAGGTCCGGAAGCTGGAACTGCCGTTGGTTGATCACCGCGTTGTAGCCGTTGGTGAGGACGTACCGGTCGAAGCGCGCCCCGGTCATCTCGTGAGCGACGACGGTGAGCGCCGGGCCTTCCTCGGCGTCGAACGGGCCGGTTCCACCCACGTGGTCGACGTGGCCGTGCGAGAAGACCGCGGTGGTGACCGGCATCTTGCTCCACCGGCGCAGGTCCTGGTGGAGGCCCGAGGCGTCATACGGATTCCCCGTGTCGAACAGGAGCAGCTCGCCCGCCGCGCGGAACGCGAAGGCGTTGCCGAACCCCGGGCGCCATCCGACGCCGTCGATGACGTCGATCACTCCGGCGCCGCTCTTCGGGGTGCTCACGATGCTGTCGTCGATCTCGCCGTTCCAGACGCGGTCGGCGTACTCGGTGACGGTGAAAGTCATCTCACTCCTTGGGCGAGGACCGGACGGCGGGCCCCCGGGGATCGGCGTGCGCCGGCACGGTGGTCTCCCGTGCGGCGACGGTCCCCGGCGATCGCCGACGAGCGGCGGCCGCAGGGTCGTCCCGAGGTGCCGTCGGCTCGTGCGCACACCACTTACCCAACGGCTCGTGAACTGTCCAGGCCCGGCGGTGCAGTCGGACCGTACAGGTGGACCGCGGTCACGGCGTACGACGCGAACCGGCCTCTTTTGTCTCGTTCTCGGCGTTCCCACCGGCCCTACCCACCCGTAGAAACCGGCGGTAACCCTTTCAACCGACAGGAGGACGTCCATGCACCGCAGAAGACGCAAGCTCCGACGTACGCTCGTGGCCGTCGTCGCCTCGGCCGTCGCACTCGGCGGCCTGACGGCAACGGCGTCGGCAGCCGGGACCGACACCCAGCCGGCCGTCTCGGCGCCGCTGCCTGCGGAACTGGAGCGCATCCGGGCGGCGGAAGCCGCAGCGCTCTACGGAAACCCCGCCGAGCGCCCGTTCGACGAGCGCAGGACCTCCATCGTCTCGCTCGGCGACAGCGAGATCTCCGGTGAAGGCATCGGCACCTACGAGCGGGGCACCAACGGGCCCGACAACTGGTGCCATCGCTCACCCGACGCGGCGATCCACCGCACCGGTATCGCCACCGACACCACGTACAACCTCGCCTGCTCCGGCGCCCGGACCGGCCACATCGTGATAGGCGGCAGCAAGCAGCACGACGACGAGCTCGTGCAGAGCGACCACCTCGCCATCAAGGCACGGAACACCACCGTCAGAATGGTGCTGCTGGTCGTCGGAGCCAACGACGACCTGCGCTTCGGGTCCGTCATGACCGACTGCGTCAAGCACTGGTTCCTGTTCAAGGGAACCTGTGCGCCCACCTACGCCCCCGGCTGGCAGGCTCGGGTCGACGGACTGCGGCCCAAGGTCGAGAAGGCGGCACGGGACCTGCGGACCGTGATGCGCGACGCCGGGTACGCGGACACCGACTACAGACTCGTCGTCATGGGCTACCCGAGCCCCGTGGGCCCGGACGTGTACGACAACCCCGGCTTCAAGGGCAAGCTGCTCGGCGGCTGCACCGGTCACGACTCCGACGCCGCCTGGGGTCGCGACCAGGCCGTCCCCGCGTTCGAGCGTGGGATCCGCGAAGCGGCTCGGGGGGCCGGCGCGGTCTACCTCGACAACTCGCGCCTCTTCCACGGGCATGAGGTGTGCATGGACAACGCGTGGGCGCGAGGACTCTACATCGACCTGCTCAACCCCTTCCCCCCGAACGCCAATTCCCTCCGGCAGTCCTTCCACCCGAACAGGCGCGGGCATGCCGCGTTCGCGGCCTGCCTGACCCAGCTGTACGCCGTCGACTGGCGCGAGGCGAGCTGTGCCGACCCGGCCAGCACCTCACGGCCCGTGCTCTACGAGGGTGCGTGGGACGACATGTTCCGTCCGCTGCGCAATCGGGCGACCGGCACCTGCGTCGACGTGGGCCGCTCGAAGACGGCGAACGGTTCGGACGTGGGTGGCTGGGACTGCCACGGCGGCCGCAACCAGGAGTGGTGGTACGACGGGGAACGGGGCTCCCTGCACAGCGCGCTCACACACGACCGATGCCTGGACGTGCCCCGCAGCGACTACTCGGCGGGGGCCTCGCCGCACCTGTGGAACTGCCACGGCGGGCCCAACCAGCGGTTCGTCCTGAGGGGCGAGACCATCAGGCCGAGGCAGGCGCAGCACCTGTGCCTGAGCCTGGCCTCCGCCGGGGGGGACCTGCGCCTGCGCCCGTGCGACGGCTCGGCGCAGCAGCGCTTCGCCTGAGTCCGCGCGGGTCCGCGCCCGGCGTCACACCGACAGACCGTTACCGGGTGGGGCCGGTGGTGATCCGGTCCCACCCGCGGACGGGCTCCGTCGCGCTCCCGTTCGCACAGTCGGCCGCGGGCCATCATCCTGATGGTGGAGCCGGCGGACGGGCCGTCCCCCCTCTCCTCGTCCACGACCGCTCGGCGCAGGGGACGACGGACGGGTGCTCGGCCTGCCCCACCTGGCGCGGACGGACAGCAGTCGCCCGGCCAGGTGCCGGCAACGGCAGGGTCGTCATGCGGCGCCCCGCGGGTCGCCCTCGGGCCGCGGGGCCACCAATCGCCTCCACCCCGTTTCTCCCGGCGCGGTACGCCGACGGGCCCGCCCGGCACCGACCCGTGAGGGACTTCCAAGGACTCGTCATGACACAACCGCTGATCCGGCAGATCCTCGACTACGACAACCGCGCGAACCCCTACCCCCTGTACGCGGAGCTCAGAAAGACGCCCGTGCTCCACGACGAAGGCGGCACCTACGTCGTCAGCACCTACTGGGAGATCCTGAGCCTCCTGCACGATCCCCGGGTCAGTTCCGACCGGCGCAAGCGCACCGTGCGGGACGTGTACGGCCTGTCCGAGGAAGAGGACGAGGCCTCGGCCCTGCCGCAGCCGTTCCTGCGCCTGGACCCCCCGGAGCACGACCGGCTGCGCACCATCACCAACCGCTCGTTCGGGCCGCCCCACTCGCCCCGGCGCGTGTACGAGATGCGCGGTGAACTCGAGGCGGTCGTCACCGGGCTCATCGACGGCATCGAGGACACGGGACGGATCGACCTCGTCGAACAGTTCTCGTACCCGTTCCCGGTCACCGCGATCTGCCGCCTCCTCGGCGTCCCCCGCGAGGACGAGTCGCGCTTCCACACGTGGGCGGACACTCTCGCGGCCAGCCTGGACCCCATGCCCGGGGAAGACCCGACGGAACGCAACCGACGGACCCGTGACGCAAAAATGCAACTGGGCGGCTATCTCGCCGAGCTACTCGAGGAACGCCGCCGCAAGCCGGGCGACGACATGCTCTCCGAGCTCGCGACCGGCTCAGGGGCGGTCGACACGCTGTCGACGATGGAAGCCATCACCACTGCGGCCCTGCTGCTGATCGCCGGCCACGAAACCACGGTCAACCTGATCACCAACGGGATGCTCACCCTGCTGCGCAACCCGGAGGTCCTCCGGCGGCTGGGCGACGACCCCCGGCTGGCCGTGCCCCTGGTGGAGGAGCTGCTGCGCTTCGAGCCGCCGGTGCAACTCCTGCCGAACCGCACCGCCGTCGCGGACATCGACATCGGTGGTGTCACCATCCCCAAGGGGGCCGCGGTGTGGCTGGTGCCGGGCTCGGGCAACCGGGACCCCCAGCGCTTCGCGGACCCCGACCGGTTCGACCCCGACCGCGGGGACGCCCAGCACCTGGGCTTCGGCAGCGGACTCCACATCTGCTTCGGCGCGCCGCTCGCCCGCCAGGAGACCCAGCTCGCGCTGAGTCATCTGGCACGCAGGCTGCACAACCCCCGGCTGCTGGAGGACCCGCCGCCGTACCGCCGGAACGCGGTCCTTCGCGGCCCCCGGCACCTGCCCATCGCCTGCGACGACATCCGGTCCTGACCCCGAGCCGCCGCCGGGCTCCGTCACCGCCGGCATGGCGTTCCCCGCGGCGGAACCGCCACCCCGGCGGCCGAGGGCACCGCCGGGGGCGTCCCCGGACGGGCCGGGCTCGCCGGCCGGACTCACCTCTGCGGCCGGGCGGCCGGGCCGGGTCTCGGAATCACGGCACGAGCCGGGTCATCACGGCGACGGGCAGCGCCGGGTTCGCAGCCGCCGCCCACACCACGAGCCAGTCGTCGTCGTCGAGCAGCTCGGCCAGGGACGGCGGCGGCAGAGCGGGGTTACCCGGCGGCGCGCCTCCCCCGCGCCCGTCCGCCAGGCAGGCGAGCAGAGCGGGGGCCCTCGCCGCCCGGAGTGCGGCCACCTCCCTGAACACCCGCCGGACCGGCGGGTCGTGCCGCACCAGGTCCTCCAGCAGTGCCGGGGAAGCGTCCGGGCTGCCCGTCGGCCGTCGGCCGAGCCGGCCCCAGTGGTCAGCGGTCAGCGCCGACAGGTCACCGGGCCCGTCCCTCGCCGCCGGATGCGGAGGCGCGTCCCCTCGCACGGAAATGCCGGGGACGGCGCGGCGCCTGGAGGAGGAGATTCGCCCGGCCCCATGCGGGACGGCCGCGGGCCCGGGCCGCGCCCCACCCTCGGACGCACCTGCCCGGACAGCGGATACGCGTGCGTCACCCGCCGGTGTCCAGCCGGAGGTTCCAGCGGCCCGGTCGGCCGGTCAGCACCACCGTGGACAGCGGCCGTACGTCCACGTTCCAGTACGTCCCGGGTGGCGCATTCAGCGCGTACACGAGTGCCGCGCGGACCACGGCGGGCTCGGCGACGGCCAGCACCGAGCTCCCGTCGTCGGCGGGCCGGGTGTCGAGCCAGCCTCCTATCCGGGTGATGAAGCCCAGCAGGGGCTCGCCGCCGTGCGGCGCCGAGCGCGGATCGGCGAGCCACTCGTCCACCGCGCCCGGCTCCACCGCCGCCACCTCGGCGAGCGTATGGCCGCGCCACCGGCCCATGTCGCAGTCGCTCAGCGCGGGCTGTGCCAGCGTGGCGTAGCCGAGGGCGTCGGCGGTGGCCCGGCTGCGGGCGGTCGGCGAGCAGTAGCGCAGTTCCGCCCCGCCCAGCGGAACGAGCGCGGGTGCGGCGAGCTGCACCTCGTACCAGCCCGCCTGGTCCAGGGGCCGGTCGTCGTCGAAGCGCTCGGCCAGCCGCGACGCGCAACGCGCGGCGGTGACGAGGGTGACCCGAACACTCATGGCGGGATCGTGGTACCGGACGCTCCCCAGGTCAAGAGGGGTTACTGACCGTTGACGGCGGTCACCGCGGCTTGAGGGCCATCCACTTCTCCGGGTCGGCGAGCGGGGCGAAGCCGGCCCTCTCGTAGACCCCGTGCGCGTCGTCCGTGGCGAGGACGATGCGCCGCAGTCCGAGCGGGGCGAGACGGTCGCGCACCGCCTCGGCCAGGCCGGTGCCGAGCCCCTTGCCGCGCGCGGCCCTGTCGACGTAGACGTCGCACAGGTACGCGAAGGTGGCGTGGTCGGTCACCACGCGCGCGTACGCGACGAGCTCGCCGGAAGCCCGGTCGTAGACCCCGAAATTGAGCGAGCCGGCAATGGCCCGGTCCTGCTGCTCCCGGCTGCGGCCGAGTGCCCAGTACGCGTCGGTCGAGAGCCAGTGGTGGATCCGGGCCGGGTCGAGGCGGGCCGGGTCCGAAGAGATCTCGTACTCGCCGGGGATGACGGTCGTGTCGCTCATCCCCGTACCTTCGCACCACCGGGGCCCGCCGTCAGCGGCGGGGCCGCGGACGTCCGGGGCACGGCGGTGCGTACCGCAGGCCGGGCCCGCACCCGGTCCGCACGCCGCCCGCACCCGGCCCGCACCGACCGGCCGGGCGTCCCGCCCGTCCGGAGCTCGCCCGGCCGGTCCCGTCAGCCCGTCCCGCGACTCAGGGTCTCGTCGCATGCGGTGCGCAGCCGCCGTACCCCCTCGGTGATCTCGGCCGCCCCGGCGACCCCGGCGAAGCTCAGCCGGATGTGCCCGGCCGGCGGTTCGGCGCTGAAGTACGGGCGGCCCGGTGCCACGGCGACGCCGGCGCGGAGTGCCGCGGCGACGAGGGCGGTCTCGTCGGTGCCGTCGGGCAGGCGCAGCCAGAGGTGGTGGCCGCCGGCCGGGACGTGCGGCAGGGCGAGTTCGGGCAGCCTCAGACGCAGGGCGGCCGTCATGGTGTCGCGGCGGGTCTTCAGCTCGGCGGCGACCGAGCGGAGGTGGCGGTTCCAGGCAGGGGCACCGACGAGTTCGAGCGCGGCCTCCTGCAGGGGCCGGGGGACGAAGAAGTTGTCGACCACGTGGATGGCCCGCAAGCGCTCCAGGACGGGTCCGCGCGCGGCGAGGGCGCCGACGCGCAGGCTCGGGGAGGTGGCCTTGGTGAGGGAGCAGACGTGGACGACGACTCCGTCGGGGTCGTCTGCGGCGAGCGTGGCCGGCAGCGGGCCGGCGTCGGCGTGGACCAGGCGCCGGGCGAAGTCGTCCTCGACGACGAACGCCCCGGCGGCGCGGGCGATCCCCAGCACCTCGCCGCGGCGGTCGGGGGCGAGCACGGCCCCGGTCGGGTTCTGGAAGAGCGGCTGGGTGACGAAGATCCGGGCACCGGTCGCGCGAAAGGCCTCGGCGAGGAGGTCGGGGCGGACGCCGTGGGCGGGTTCGGCGGGCACCGGCACCGGCCGCAGCCCCGCGGCCCGGGCGATGGCCAGCATCCCCGGGTAGGTGGGTGACTCCACGAGCACCGGCGAGCCGGGCGGGGCGAGGGCGCGCAGGGCGGTGGTGAGCGCGGACTGGCCACCGGCGGTCACCAGCACCTCGGCGGCGGTGAAGCCCGGGCCGATGCCGCGGGCGAACCAGTCGCGGAGTTCCGGCAGCCCGTCGGTCGGCGGACGGCCCCAGGCGCCGGGGCGCCGGCCGGCACGGGCGAGCGCTGCGGCCATCGCCCGCTCGGGCTGGAGCGAGGGGTGCAGATAGCCGCCGTTGAACTCGACGACGCCGGGCGGGGGCGCGGCGAGTGTGACGAGCACGCCGGAGGCGTCCACGGCACGGGGGACCACCTCGGCGGTGGCGTCCGCGCTGAGCGCGACCTCCTGCCAGGAGGTGTCGACTGAGGCAGGGTCCGTCCTCGGCTGTGCCCGGAAGGCCCCGGCTCCCGGGCGGGTGACGACGAGCCCCTCGGCGGCGAGCTGGGCCAGGGCGCGGGAGACCGTGACGGGTGAGACACGGTGCCGTTCGACCAGAGCCCGACTCGATGGCAGCTTCTCACCAGGAGAGTAGCGGTTGAGATCCCCCTTCAGGGATCTCACCAGATCGGCGACACTGCTACGCTCTTGCATGGAAGCACAGAATAGCGCTACTGCAGCCGGCACGGTAGCGGTCACCGATCCGCCGCCGCAGGGGCCGTCCACCTCGGCATCGGCGGCCCGGCGCGGCACCCTGCTCGCGTCGCTCGGCGTCCTCGCCTTCTCCCTCACCTTCCCGTCCACGGTCTGGGGACTGGAGTCCTTCGGGCCCTGGTCGCTGGTCGCCGTACGGAGCGTCCTCGCCGCCGCCGTCGCGGGAGGCTTTCTGCTCGCCCTTCGGGCGCCGCTGCCCGAGTGGCGCCACGGGGGTTCCCTCCTGGTGGTCGCCGGCGGAGTGGTCGTCGGCTTCCCACTGCTCACGACCCTCGCGCTGCGGACGTCGACCACGTCGCACGCCGCGGTGGTCGTCGGTCTGCTGCCGCTGACGACCGCAGCCTTCGCCGCCGTGCGCACGGGCCGCAGGCCGTCCCGGACGTTCTGGGCGGCCGCCCTCGCCGGTGCGGCCGTGGTGCTTGGGTTCACCCTGACCCAGAGCGGCGGCACCGTCTCGACGGGGGACCTGTACCTGTTCGGGGCGCTGCTGGTCTGTGCCGCGGGGTACACGGAGGGCGGCCGGCTCGCCCGGCTGATGCCGGGCTGGCAGGTGGTCGGCTGGGCCCTGGTGATGTGCCTGCCGCTCGGTCTCGTGGGGTCGGCGTTCGCTCTGATGGCCGAACCGGTCCGGCCGAGCGTGCAGGGGCTCGCCGGGCTGCTCTGGGTCACCGCGGGATCGACCTTCCTCGGGCTCTGGGTCTGGTACCGCGGTATGGCGGCGATCGGCATCGCCAGGGCCAGTCAGCTGCAACTGGCCCAGCCCCTGCTCACCCTCGTCTGGTCCGTGCTGCTGCTCGCGGAGCCCCTCTCTCCCGCCGCTCCCGTCGCCGCCGTCGCCGTTCTCGTCTGCATCGCGATCACCCAGCGCACGAGTATCCGAGGGTGACACAAGCCACACATCGGGACGTAGACTCTGAATACCGTCAACCCCCGTCAAGGAGGTCAGGCACGATGGAAGCCAGTGTGGGAGACAAGCTGCTCGTGCACGGCCGCGTCGTCGGTCAGCACGACCGGACGGCCGAAGTCGTCGAGGTACTCGGGGACAAGGGCACCCCGCCCTACCGCGTCCGCTTCGAGGACGACGGTCACGAGTGCCTGATGTCACCCGGCCCCGACTGCGTCGTACGCCACCGCCAGCAGTCCTGAGCCGAGTCCCCGGCCCGAGGTTCAGCGCGGCGGCCGGACCCGGGTCGGATAGTGGTCGGTCACCACCCTGGCCATGGCGCCGATCCGGTCCGTGACGACTTCCTTCGCGGCGAAGAAGCAGTGGCCGCGCACCTCCGGGTGGCGGCAGGCGAGGCTGAGGTGACGGGAGAGTTCGGCCGGGTCCTGCCAGGCGGCGGGCTGAGCGGGATCGCCGGCCTTGTAGAGCGCCTCTCCGACGAACAGGTCCACGCCGGTGCCCCGGGCCACCTCGGCCCACCAGGGCACCAGCTTCGCGTAGTCGGCGGCCGCGAAACCGATGTTCCAGTACAGCTGCGGGATCACATAGTCGATCCAGCCCTGGCGGACCCACTTCCGGGTGTCGGCGTGTAGGTCGTCGTACGTCTCCACGCCCGCCCGCGTGGCGGAGCCGAGCGGGTCGGTGGAGGAGTTGCGCCAGACCCCGAACGGGCTGATGCCGAAGCGGATCCCGCGGTCGATGCGCCTGATGCGTGCGGCCGTCTCCCGCACCAGCAGGTCGATGTTGTTGCGGCGCCACGCGGCCTTGTCCACGTACCCCCCGCCGTACCGCCGGTACGCGTCATCGTCGTCGAAGACCTGGCCCGCGACCGGATAGGGGTAGAAGTAGTCGTCCCAGTGGACCGCGTCGACGGGATAGCGCTCCACCGCGTGCAGCATCGCGTCCTGCACGAAGGCCCTGACCTCCGGGAGACCGGGGTTGTAGTAGAGCTTTCCACCGTACGGAAGCACCCATTCGGGGTGCCGGCGGGCCGGATGGTTCGCCGCGAGACGGCCGAGGTCGGTGTGGCCGGCGACCCGGTAGGGGTTGAACCAGGCGTGCAGCTCCAGTCCGCGCGCATGGGCCTCGGCGACGGCGGTGCCCAGCGGGTCCCACCCCGGATTCCGTCCCTGCACGCCGGTCAGGCAGGCAGACCACGGCTCGTACGGGGAGGGCCACAGCGCGTCGGCGGTCGGCCGCACCTGGAGGATCACGGTGTTCAGCCGGCGGGCCACCGCGCGGTCGAGCAGGCCCAGCAGCTCCGAACGCTGCCGGGCCGCGGTCAGTCCGGGCCGGGAGGGCCAGTCCCGGTTGGCGACCGTGGCCACCCACATCCCGCGGAACTCCTGGGGGCAGCCCCGCCGGCGGACCCGGGCGGGTGCCGCGGCCGCGTCCGCCGCCATGCCCAGCGCGGCGAGTGCGCCGGCCGCCGTGACGAATCCCCGCCGAGTGATCTGCCTCATATGCCGGGTCATGTACCGAGCCTCCGCACCACCGTGCACCGCGCCTTCGCGGGCGTCCGCGCACAGCATGCCCGCCCCGGGCACCCGTCCACACGCACCGGCGGAGTAACGTCGTGGCGTCGAGGCGGGCGCCGGAACCATACGGGGCCCGCCGCACCGAGATCAGCGAAAGGCACGATGTGACCGACACTGTGGCCGGCGTATCCCGCGTCGGAGTGGTGGGCTGTGGCCAGATGGGCGCCGGCATCGCCGAGGTGTGCGCCCGCAGCGGACTCGAGGTCAAGGTCGCCGAGACCACCGGCGAAGCCCTGGAGATCGGCCGGACGCGACTGTACAACTCCCTCTCGAAGGCCGCCGAGCGCGGCAAGATCAGCGAGGAGGAGCACCGCGCGACGCTGGAGCGGCTGACCTTCACCACCGACCTCGGGGAGTTCGCCGACCGCGACCTCGTCATCGAGGCGGTCGTGGAGAACGAGCAGGTCAAGACCGAGATCTTCCAGGTTCTGGACCAGGTGGTGACCAGCCGGGACGCCATTCTGGCCTCCAACACCTCGTCGATCCCGCTGGTGAAGCTGGCCGTCGCGACCTCCCGCCCCGACCAGGTCATCGGCATCCACTTCTTCAACCCGGCACCGGTGCAGAAGCTCGTCGAGCTGATCCCGGCACTGACCACGTCGGAGGAGACCATCAAGCGCTCCGAGGCCGTGGTCGAGCAGGTGCTGGCCAAGCACGCGATCCGCGCCCAGGACCGCTCGGGCTTCGTGGTGAACGCCCTGCTCATCCCGTACCTGCTCTCGGCGATCCGGATGTTCGAGTCGGGGATCGCCAGCCGGGAGGACATCGACAACGGCATGGAGCTCGGCTGCGCCCACCCGATGGGGCCGCTGAAGCTGTCGGACCTGATCGGGCTGGACACGGTCGCCTCGGTGGCCGACTCCATGTACACCGAGTTCAAGGAGCCGCTGTACGCCGCTCCGCCCCTGCTGCAGCGGATGGTGGACGCGGGGCGCCTGGGCCGCAAGACGGGCTCGGGTTTCTACACCTACTCGTGAGCCGGGCCGTACGCCCGAGCCGCGTCCGTTCCTGAGCCGGGCCGTACGTCCGGAGCCGCGTCGCATCATCCGCCGTCGTGTCCGGCTCTCCGCGCCGTGCCGCTCGGTGCGCGCCGCATGATTCGCACAGGTGTTTCACACGGGGCGTGAGGGGCGTGTCCGCACATGCCGTGCGCACACGCTCTCCGGCGCCCACCGGGGAGTGTTGACTCGGGATCGCTCGACCGAGGGGCCACCGGACGACCATCCCGAACAGGAGCAGAAAGGTGACCACCGACCCCGATCACTTGGCCGCCGTCGAGGAGTACGCCGAACTGCGCCGCGCCCTCGACGTCGGCCTCGCCCGTATCGACGGGCACCTCGCCCTGCTGGCCCAGCGCCACGACCGGATCGACCGGGACCTGGACGATCTGGCCGCGCGAGTGGCGACGCTCGAGCACACCAGGTGGCCCCTGCCCGCGGTCGCCGCCGCACTGGGTGCGCCGGCGGTCGCGGTCCGGCAGGCGGCCGGCCGGGCTGTGGCCGGAAAGGTTCGCCGGGAAGCTCGCGGCGTACGGTGCGGTGCATCGCAAGGCGGAGGATCGCCCTCGCACCGGGCGTACTCGGGCGACTCCGACAACGCCGCGAGGTACCGTGCCGGGCGTCTCGAGCCGGTGAACCCTTCCGGTCACAGCACTAGCTACTTGGGGCCGGCCCGTGGAAGCGCCGCCCGGCCCCGGCACGGGTACGGAGCCGTCGGGGCCCGCCGGGTACCCGCCCCGGCTCATCCCAGGCGCAGATGGTGCAGCAGCAGCAGCCCCGCCGCCATGTTGGCGGCCGGGACCTCGCCGCGGGCGACCATGTCCGGGACCAACTTCAGCGGTATCCACTCACGGCGCGAGGACTCGAAGTCGTCCTCGGGAGGGCCGATGTAGGTGGCTCCGTCCGACCAGTAGAGATGGTGCCGGGCATCGGTCAGCCCGTTGGACGGTTCCACGGTCATCAGGTGCCGGAGCGGTCCGGGGCGCCAACCGGTCTCCTCCTCCATCTCCCGGGCCGCGGCGAAGGCGACGTCCTCGCCGTCCTCCACGACGCCCGCGGCGAGCTCCCAGCCCCAGCTGTCGGTGATGAACCGGTGCCGCCAGAGCAACAGGACCTCGTTGGCCTCGTTGACGGCGGTCGCGACGGCGACCGGGCGCAGCCGGATCAGGAAGTGGTCGAGATGCCGGCCGTCCGGTAGCTCGACGTCCGCGAGATTGACCCTGAACCAGCGGTTCTCATAGACGGTTTGCTCGCTCAGCTTCGTCCACTGCACGGTTGTGCCACCTTCCGACAAGTAGATGGCAATATCGCAGCAGGAGCTCGGTCCCAGGGGAACGCTCACAGGAGGCGCAGGAGGGCTCACATGGGTACGCGCAGGGCCCCTTCGATGATTTCGGCCGCTTCGGCGGCCTGGGCGGAGCCGTTCGCCGCCAGGTGCGCCCGCACCGTCCGGAGGCGGTCCCTGAGCCTCAGCGACTCCATCCCCCTGGCCCGTTCGGTCATTTCGACGGCCGTCCGCGCCGCCCGCTCGGCCTCCCCCTGCCGCAGCTCGATCTGGCTGAGGACGGCCAGCCGATGCACCCTGCCGCGGTCGTGGGACGGCACGGCGGCCGCCGCGTCGGCGTGCTCCCTGGCCGCCCCCAGCTCCCCCAGGCACTGCAGCGCCTCGGCGACCTGGACGTTCACCAGTCCCGGCTGCACATAGCCCGTCTCGTCCGGCTCGTGCCCCGGGAGGATCCGCTCCGCCTCCTCCTCGGCCCGCCGGATCCGGCCCAGCGCCGCGCCCCCGTCGCCGAGATGGGCGTACGCCTTCGCCTGCATCGCGTAGAGGTCGGTGGCCAGCGCCGGGGTTATCTGCCGGCCGGCCGCCCGCAGCGCCGCCTCGGCGAAGGCGACCGCCTGCCGGTACTCCCCCATGAACAGGGACTGGTTGACGAGCAACGCGATCACGTACGCGCCGAGTCCCCGGTCGCCGCTCGCCTTCGCCAGCCGCAGCGCCTGGTGGAAGTAGCGCTGTGCGAGCCCGTGGGCGTCCGAGTCGTAGGCGCAGATGCCCGCGACGGCCACCAGTCCGCCGGTCGCCCGGTGCAACTGGCGGCCCAGGGCGTCGCTGTAGGCGCCGCGCAGCAGCGGGGCCGCCTCGCTGTCGAGGAAGCCGACGATCCGGGAGCGGGTGGCGATTCCCCCGGCCTTGCGGTACATCAGCTCGTAGTGGGCCCGGGCCGCGCGGAGCATCGTGATGTCCGCCATGCTGACCCGGGTGCGGCCGTCGCGTGACACGTCCGCGTCCTCCGGCGGGTTCTCCCACTCCCACACGGGCATCACGGCGGTTGTGCCGGTGACCGCCGGTGCGCCGATGACATGGGGACGCTGCTGCTCGTCGGAGCGCCACAGCGCCGTGGCACGCTCCACGAAGCCGGAGAGCGGGGACCCGTGCTGGACCGCGGTCTCCCCCGGTACGCCGAGTCCGATGTCGTCGAGGGTGACGGGGCGGCGCAGCCGTACGGCGAGCACCTCGCAGATCAGGTCCGGCACCTGACCCCGCGGACGCTGACCCTTCAACCAGCGTGCCACGGCCGTGTGTTCGTAGCGAAGCGAGAGCCCTCTCGCCCGGCCCGCCTGGTTCACACGGGCAGCCAGACCCGCGTGCGAGATGCCCGCCTCGTCGAGCAGCGCGTCGAGCAGGGTGTTGGGCTGCATGGGCCCCTCCGTTGGCTCGGTGTGGCCCAGGGTAGTGGAGCGGGCTTCGCACGGGGTGTGAAACAAGTGCATATATCCGTGCCGTGCGCGCTCTGCCGCCGTCCCGCCCGCGCCGGTTGACTGTTCTTCCTCTCAAGGAGGCGGCCGGGCCGCCGGCTCCCCCTCGTACAGTGCGGCGGCCCGCATCCGCGCCGTCCGTCCTGCTGATCTGCCCGACACTCCGCGGCAGGACGGACGGCGCCGGCCGCGAACAGCCCTTTCCCCGTCGGTGATTGGAGGGATCAGGGCGGGAACGGCGCAGCTCCGGTGACGGACTGCGCCGGCACCCGTGTCCAGCCCTCGCGCGACGGCGGCGTGCCCGGGGGCACGGCTCGGCCCGCGGTCCGGGGTGACCAGGCCGAGGAGCGCACCGACGGGGCGACACGGGCAGCGCGGGCGCGGGGCCCGAGCGGTGCGGCGGCCGGACGGGCCGGGGCCTCACCGCGGCGATCCCCCGGCGCGACCTCACCGGACGAGTGGGCTCGAAGGAGCGGGACGGTGGTGTGCATGCGCAAGGGGGCGCGTCCGGACCTGATCCGGACGCGCCCCCTTGCCCTGTCGGCGGTGGACGCTCAGGCGCCGCGCAGTACCGCTCCGGTGCGCTCGCCGGCGAGCGCGACGGCGGCGTCGCGGGCGGCCGACGCCTCCTCGACGGTCAGCGTCCGGTCGGGGGCGCGGAACCGCAACGCGTACGCCAGCGACTTCCTGCCCTCGCCGATCTGCTCGCCCTCGAAGACGTCGAACAGGCGGATGGACTCAAGCAGTTCGCCGGCGCCCTCGTGCAGCGCCTTCTCGACGTCGGCGGCGGGCACCTCCGCGGCGACGACCAGCGCGACGTCCTGCGTGGCCACCGGGAAGGTGGAGATCCGCGGTGCCTGGAGGGCGCCCTCGCCGGCCCGCTCCAGCAGGTCCAGCTCCAGCTCCATCGCGCAGGTGCGCTCCGGCAGTCCGAGCGCCTTGATGACGCGCGGGTGCAGTTCGCCCGCGTGACCGACGAGGGTCTCCTCGCCGTCCACCGAGGCGTACAGCGCGGCGCAGCGGCCCGGGTGCCACGGCATGTGCTGGTCGGCACGGACGGTGAGCCCGGCACCGGCCTCACGGGCGACCGCCCGAGCGGACTCGATCGCGTCCGCCCAGTCCGCGGGACGGCCCTCGCCCCACCAGCCGGCCTGCTCTCGCGCCCCCGCCAGAACGGTGGCGACCCGGCGCGGCTGGTGCGGCAGCGCCGCGTTCAGCACCGCGATCTCCTCGTCGGTCGGGCGGCGGTCGACCGGCAGCACGCCCGGGACCGTCTCCTCACCGGTGGGCCGGAAGACCAGCCCGGTCTCGAAGAGCGCCAGGTCGTGCGAACCCCGGCCGACGTTGCGGCGCAGCGCGGAGAGCAGTCCGGGCAGCAGCGTGGTGCGCAGCGCCGGCTCCTCGTCGGAGATCGGGTTGACCAGCGTGACCACCGTGCGCCGGGGGTCCTCGGCCGCCAGACCGAACTGGTCCAGGACCGCCTCGCCGACGAACGGGTAGTTCAGCGCCTCGACGTAGCCGGCGCCGGACAGTGCGCGGCCGACGCGGCGGTGCAGCCGCTGGCGTGCGGTGAGCCCACGGCCGGAGGGCGGGGTGGGCAGTGTGGACGGGAGGTTCTCGTAACCCTCCAGCCGGATGACCTCCTCGGCGAGGTCGTTCGGCTCGTGCAGGTCGGGACGCCACGACGGGACGGTCACCAGGAGCTCGTCCTGGCCGTACACGTCGCAGCCGACTTCCTGCAGCCGGCGGACCACGGTCTCGCGGCCGTAGGCGACACCGGCCACCCGGTCCGGGTGGTCGGCGCGCATCGTGATGGTGCGCGGCGCGGACGGGGCGACGATCTCGGTGACCCCGGCCTCGGCGGTGCCGCCGGCCAGCAGGACGAGCAGGTCGACGGTGCGCTGCGCGGCCGCGGCGGCGGCCTGCGGGTCCACTCCTCGCTCGAAGCGCCGGGACGCCTCGGACGACAGCTTGTGGCGGCGGGCCGTGCGGGCGATGACGACCGGGTCGAAGTGGGCGGCCTCGACGACGACCTCGGTGGTACCGCGCACCTCACCCGTCTGCGGGTCGGTCTCGGAGTCGGCGATCTCCGTGTTCGCCCCGCCCATCACGCCGGCGAGGCCGATCGGCCCGCGGCTGTCGGTGATGACCAGGTCCTGGGCGTCCAGAACGCGCTTGACCCCGTCGAGGGTGGTGAACTTCTCGCCGGCCTCGGCCCGGCGGACCCCGATCGGGCCGTCGAGCCGGTTGCGGTCGTAGGCGTGCAGGGGCTGGCCGAGCTCCAGCATCACGTAGTTGGTGATGTCCACGGCCAGCGAGATCGGCCGCATCCCGGCCTTCTGCAGCCGGCGCTGCATCCAGATCGGCGAGCGGGCCTCGGGGTCGAGCCCGACGACGGTACGCGCGGTGAAGCGGTCGCACCCGATCGGGTCGGCGATCCGCACCTGGTAGCCGTACGAGTTCGGCGCGGGCACGTCGAGCAGCGCCGGGTCGCGCAGCGGCAGCCCGTAGGCGGTGGCGGTCTCGCGGGCGACACCGCGCATCGAGAGGGCGTAGCCGCGGTCGGGGGTGACGGCGATGTCAAGGACCTCGTCGTACAGCTCCAGCAGTTCGGTGGCGTCGGTGCCGACCTCGATCTCGGGCGGCAGCACGATGATGCCGTGCGTCCCCGCCCCCCAGTCGCCCAGGCCGAGCTCGTCGGCGGAGCAGATCATGCCGCGGGACATCCGGCCGTACGTCTTGCGCTCGGCGATGCGGAAGTCGCCGGGCAGGACGGCGCCGGGCAGCGCCACGACGACCTTGTCGCCGACGGCGAAGTTGCGGGCGCCGCAGATGATCTCCTGGGGCTCGCCGGTCTGGTTGGACCGGCCCACGTCGACCGTGCAGAAGCGGATGGGCTTCTTGAACTCGGTCAATTCCTCGACGGTCAGCACCCGGCCGACGACCAGCGGGCCGGTGAGCCCGGCGCCGAGCTGCTCGACGGTCTCGACCTCGAGGCCGGCCGAGATGAGTTTGGCCTGTACGTCACGGCCGGTCTCCGTCGCCGGCAGGTCGACGTACTCCCGCAGCCATGAAAGCGGGACCCGCATCAGATCTCCATCCCGAAGGGCCGGGTGAACCGGACGTCACCCTCGACCATGTCTCGCATGTCTTCGACGTTGTGGCGGAACATCAGCATCCGCTCGATGCCGAACCCGAAGGCGAATCCGCTGTACTTCTCGGGGTCGACGCCGCAGGCGGTCAGCACCTTCGGGTTGACCATTCCGCAGCCGCCGAGCTCGATCCAGCCCTCGCTGGAGCAGGTGCGGCAGGGCCGGTCCGGGTTGCCGACGGACTCGCCCCGGCAGACGTAGCAGACCATGTCCATCTCAGCGGACGGCTCGGTGAAGGGGAAGAAGTTCGGCCGGAGCCGGGTCTTCATTCCCTCGCCGCCGAAGAGCGCGCGGACCATGTGGTCCAGGGTGCCCTTGAGGTCGGCCATGGTGAGGCCCTCGTCCACGGCGAGCAGCTCGACCTGGTGGAACACCGGGGTGTGGGTGGCGTCCAGGTCGTCGGTGCGGTACACGCGGCCGGGGCAGATCACGTACAGCGGCGGCTCACGGTCCAGCATCGAGCGGACCTGCACGGGCGAGGTGTGCGTGCGCAGCACCACGCCGGAGGCGGACTCGTCCCCCTCGCCGCCGGTTCCCTCGGCGCCCTTCACGAAGAAGGTGTCGTGCTCACCGCGGGCGGGGTGGTCGGCCGCGATGTTCAGCGCGTCGAAGTTCAGCCACTCGGTCTCGACCTCGGGGCCCTCGGCGACCTCGTAGCCCATGGCCACGAAGATGTCCTCGATGCGCTCCGACAGCGTGGTCAGCGGGTGGCGGGCGCCGGACGGGGTGCGGTCGTGGGGCAGCGTGACGTCCACCGCCTCCTCGACCAGCACCCGGGCGTCGCGCTCGGCCTCCAGTTCGGCCTGGCGCGCGGCCAGGGACTTGTTGACGGCACCGCGGGCCTGGCCCACACGCTTGCCGGCCTCGGCCTTGGCGTGCGGCGGCAGGGCGCCGATCTCACGGTTGGCGAGCGCGAGCGGCGAGGTGGGGCCGGTGTGCGCGATCTTCGCCTCGTGGAGCGCGTCGAGGTCGCCCGCGGCGGCGAAGGCGTCAAGCGCCTCGTCCCGCATGCGCTCGATCTCTTCCGGTTTCAGTGCCTCGACCTCGACAGGGTCGTACGACTTGTTGGGTGCCGACATCTCTTCCCGTGCTTCCGATGGGGTGGCTGGTGCCCCCGCTCGACGACCGAGGACGCAAAGGTGCCAAAGGACGAGTTTAGCGGGGTGACGGTACGCGAATGAGCCCGTGGGCCGCCGGGGCGCTTATCAGGTGAGATAGGCGGGCGTGCCCACGGGCAACGTAAATCGGAACTCCGCGCCGCCGCCCGGGCCGCGGCCCACGGTGATCGTCCCGCCGTGCGCCTCGACGATGCCCTTCACGATGTACAGGCCGAGACCGGTGCCACCCCGCTTGCTCCCCCGCCAGAAGCGGGTGAAGACACGGCCCATCGACTCCTCGGGGATGCCGGGGCCTTCGTCGCTCACGGTGACGACCGTTCCCTTCTCATCGCTGCTGCCGGACGCGGGTGCCACCTCGATGGTGACCGTTCCGTCCCCGTGGCGCACCGCATTTTCGAGGAGGTTGCCGAGAACCTGGTCGATCTTGTCGGGGTCCGCCCACAGCTCGGGCAGATCGTGGTGGACGCGGACGAAGAAGCGGTCCGGGGACTGGCCGCCCGCGGTGTACGCCTGGACGTGGCGGCCGACGGCGGCGGCGACGTCGACGGGCTGGCGCCGCACTTCCAGCCGGCCGGAGTCGATGCGCGAGATGTCGAGGAGCTCCGCGATCAGCCGGGTCACGCGGTTGGCGTCGGCGTCGACGGTCTCCAGCATCAGCCGCTTCTGGTCGTCGGTGAAGCGCTCCCACTTGGCGAGCAGGGTGGCGGTGAACCCCTTGACGGAGGTCAGCGGGGAGCGCAGTTCGTGGGCGACGGTGGCGATCAGCTCGGCGTGGCTGCGCTCGGTGCGGCGGCGCGCCTCGGTGCCGCGGAGGCTGACGACGACGCGGCGCACGGGGCCCGTGGGCGCCTCCCGTACGTAGCGGGCGGAGACCAGGACCTCGCGGCCGCCCGGCAGCAGCAGATTGCGCTCGGGCTGGCCGACCCGGGTGGCGAGGCCGCCGTACGGATCGGTGAGCGGCCACCAGCGGCGGCCCTTGAGGTCCTCCAGGGGCAGCACGTGCTCCAGCGGCCGGCCGAGAGCGCGGTCGGCGGGCACGGCGGTGATGCGCGCGGCGGCGGCGTTGAAGCAGACGATCCGGCCGTTCTCGTCGGCGACGACGAGGCCGTCGGGGAGGTCGTCCGGGCCGATGCCCGGACCCGCACCGTCCTCGGCGCGTGCCGATGCCAGGAACGCCTCGGACGGCCCGCTGGTGCCGACACTCATCCCCGTACCCCACCTCTCGAACCGGTGCAGTGGGTCCCCGAGCCCGTCACCCTACTAGTCGGCGGTGACGGAGCGACACCCTGCGTCCACCGGCGGTCGACGTCGGCCGACGCGTGGCCGGAAAGCGGCGCCGTCCGCCCGGACCGCCGGGCGTCGCCGGCCGGGCGCACTCGCGGCCGCGGCCCGGCCGGTACCACCGGCCGGGCGGACTGATCAGGCGGGCCCGGAGGGACCGCCGGACCCGTCCCGGCGGCCGGTGGCGGCGCTGCAGCCGCCGGGGGTGCGCTGGGCCCGTGCGGAGGCGTAGAGGCAGACTGCGGCTGCGGTGGCGAGGTTGAGGCTCTCGGCCCTGCCGTGGATCGGCACGCGAACGACGGCGTCGGCGAGTGCCCGGGTCTCCTCGGGGAGGCCCCACGCCTCGTTGCCGAAGATCCACGCGGTCGGCCCGGACATGGTCCCGGCGTCGAGCTCGTCGTCCAGGTCGTCCTCACCGGCGCCGTCGGCGGCGAGGACGCGCACGCCCGCCGCCCCCAGCCCGCTGACGGCCCGCTCGACGGGGACGCCGACCGCGACGGGCAGATGGAAGAGCGAGCCGACCGAGGCCCGGACCGACTTGGGGTTGTAGAGGTCCACCGAGGCGTCGGTGAGCACGACCGCGTCGGCTCCGGCCGCGTCCGCGCAGCGCAGCACCGTGCCGGCGTTCCCGGGGTCGCGTACGTGCGCCAGCACGGCCACGAGCCTCGGACGGGCGGCCAGGATGTCCTCGAACGGCGAGTCGAGGAAGCGGCAGACCCCGACGAGGCCCTGCGGCGTCACGGTCTGGGAGACCTCCGCGAGCACGGTGTCGGGTGCGTGGTGGATCCGGGCCCCGGCGGCGCGGGCGGCGTCGACGATGTCCGCGTAGCGCTCGGCGGCCTCGACGGTGGTGAAGAGCTCGACGAGCGTCGGCAGGCCGTCGCCGCCCCGGTGCGCGACCGCCTCACGCACGGCCTGCGGTCCCTCGGCGAGGAAGAGCCGCTCCTTGGAGCGGAAGTTCCGCTTGGCGAGCCGCCGCGCGGCGACGACCCGCGGAGACCGCGGGGAGATCAGCTCGGGGGTCCCCATGGGGGCTCTCACTTCCTTGTGGCGTTCCGCGGTACGCGGTCGGCGGCGCGTTCGGTGCGGTGTCGGTGCGTAACGTGCGGTGCGGCGGTACGGCCCCGCACGCGCCGGTCCGGAACACACTCGGACCCGCAGACCGTCGGCCTGCGGGTCCGGGCTGTCGTCCGGTGGGACGCGACCGTCAGGCCGCGGCCTTCGGGGCGTTGACGTCGCTCGGGAGCGCCTTCTGGGCGACCTCGACGAGCGCGGCGAACGCGTTGGCGTCGTTGACCGCGAGCTCCGCCAGGATCTTGCGGTCCACCTCGACGTTGGCGGCCTTCAGACCCTGGATGAAGCGGTTGTAGGTGATGCCGTTCGCGCGGGCAGCGGCGTTGATGCGCTGGATCCACAGCTGACGGAAGTCGCCCTTGCGCTTCTTGCGGTCGTTGTAGTTGTAGACGAGGGAGTGGGTGACCTGCTCCTTCGCCTTGCGGTACAGCCGGGAACGCTGACCGCGGTAACCGCTGGCCTGCTCGAGGATCGCCCGGCGCTTCTTGTGGGCGTTGACTGCCCGCTTGACGCGTGCCACTTTTTGACTCCTTGTAGCGGGGCCGTGGTTGTCCTCACACGGCCCGGAAACGAATTGGTCCCGGTCTTGCCCGGAAGCCCCCGGTCACCGAGGGCACGAGGTCAATCAGATGCCCAGCATCTTCTTGATCTTGGCGGCGTCACCCGGGGCCATCTCGGCGTTGCCGGTGAGGCGACGCGTCAGCTTGGACGACTTGTGCTCGAGCAGGTGGCGCTTGCCGGCGCGCTCGCGAAGCACCTTGCCGGAGCCGGTGATCTTGAAGCGCTTCTTGGCACCGCTGTGCGTCTTGTTCTTCGGCATCGCGCCGTTCTCTCCTCGTCAGTGGCGCTTCCGTCACCGGTCGCAAACCGGCAGGCGAAAGCGTCAGATGTATCGGTTGATGTCCGGGACGGGCGCCCCGGAATCAGGCCTCGGCGGGCTCTTCGGGGGTGGCCGCGGCCTGGGCGGACCGGTCCCCCTGGCGCTCCGCCTTGCGGGCGGCCTGCGCCTCACGGGCCTCGGCCATCGCCTCGGTCTTCTTCTTGTGCGGACCGAGAACCATGATCATGTTGCGGCCGTCCTGCTTCGGGTTCGACTCCACGAAACCGAGGTCCTGGACGTCCTCCGCCAGTCGCTGCAGCAGCCGGTAGCCGAGCTCCGGCCGGGACTGCTCGCGACCACGGAACATGATCGTGATCTTGACCTTGTCGCCCTGCTTGAGGAACCGGACGACGTGACCCTTCTTGGTGTCGTAGTCGTGCGGGTCGATCTTCGGCCGGAGCTTCATCTCCTTGATGACCGTGTGCGCCTGGTTCTTGCGCGCCTCACGGGCCTTCATGGCCGACTCGTACTTGAACTTCCCGTAGTCCATGAGCTTGCAGACCGGCGGACGGGCGTTCGCCGCCACCTCGACGAGGTCGAGGTCGTACTCCTGCGCAAGCTCCAGGGCCTTGGCAAGCGGAACAATCCCGACCTGCTCGCCGCTGGGACCGACAAGTCGCACTTCGGGAACGCGAATCCGGTCGTTGATGCGGGGCTCGGCGCTGATGGATCCTCCTCGGTAGCACTACGCGGCGGTCTGGCGGACAGCCACGCAACGTCTGTTTCTGTATGGACCAACCGCGCCGGTGCAACAAAAATGCCCCGACGGGACACAGGCGGGGCTCCTCGGATACCGGAGCACCGCCGCGTAAGCCGCGGGGCGCTGCTTCGGACGGCTCCATCGTCCGTACGGAACGATGGGCGCCGTCTGACCGGTGACCCGCCGTCCCTGAGGGCGGCCAGGTGGGAGATCGGAGCCTCCACTTGTGGGTCGGGCACATGCGCGTCCGACCGGTCGTTACACAAGGTTAGCAGCTCCGGCCCGAAGGGGCGAACCGGAGCAAGGGCGGGCTCGCGGAACACAGGCTCCCGGGGGCGGCGGACGTACCGCCCTGCCTCCGACGGGGCCGGCTAGCCGTAGACCGGTCCGGTGTACTTCTCGCCCGGGCCCTGGCCCGGCTCGTCCGGGACGACCGAGGCCTCGCGGAACGCCAGCTGGAGGGACTTCAGCCCGTCCCGCAGCGGTGCCGCGTGGAACGAGCTGATCTCCGTGGCGCCCGCGTCGAGGAGACCGGCCAGCGCGTGGACCAGCTTCCGGGCCTCGTCCAGGTCCTTGTGCTCGTCGCCGTCCTCGGTGAGTCCCAGCTTCACCGCGGCGGCGCTCATCAGGTTCACCGCGACCGTGACGATCACCTCGACCGCGGGGACCTCCGCGATGTCGCGGGTCATGGCGGCGAAGTCGGGAGCCTGCTCGCCCGCGGGCTGCTCGGGGGTGGGGGTCGCGTCACTCATGGAGCACACGATATGCGGTGCCCTCAGGCCCTCACGTACAGGGGCTCTCCCGGCGGCACCGCCGACGCGGGCAGCAGCGCGAGGTCGAGTCCGCGCACCAGCCGCGCCCTGAGCGTCTCGTCCTCGGCCAGGGCACGGGCGACGCGCTGTGCGGCCTCGGCGGGGGACGCGCCGGCCCCTTCGTCGAGGACGAGCGCGAGCGTGCCGTCGGCGTTGCCGGGGCCGAGATGGGCGCGCAGCACCGCGGGCTCGGCGGCCACCACGGCCCGTACCGCCCGGGCCACGGCCGGGTCGGCCAGCGGGTCGGTGCTGGTGCGCCCCTCTGCGAGGGCGAGCAGCGCACGCCCGGTCAGCTCGTACGGCACCGGACCGGCGAGATCCAGGACCACGGTGTCGGCCTTCTCGTGTGCGGCCGCCCGGAGGGCCTGGTGCAGGGGCACGGCGACGGGCCTGGCCTGCGGGTCCCACAGGGCGAGCGCGGCGGTCGACGTGAACGCGGGCAGGGCGCGGCGGTTCCCCGCCGTCAGCGTGGGGACGGCCATGTCGCTGGTCTTCTCACGGCGCAGTCCCGACTCGTCCTCCTCGACCTCCCCGAGCACGGCGACGACGGGGACGAGGAGCCGGGCACCCTTGAGCGCCTCCAGCACGGGCCCCTCGGCCGTCCGGTCCCGGGCCCACGCGGCGAGCGCCGCTTCCAGGGCCGGGTCGGCGGTGCCGTCGTCGTCGGAGAAGCCGGGGTCGGGAATGTTCTTGAGCGCCACGCGACGAGCCTAGTTCGTCGGCGGTGGTGCCCGGGACGGCGGGGAGCCGCACCGGGGCCCCGGCAGGGGTCAGGCCCGGCGGCCGCGCCACAGTACGACCGCCGCGGCCAGCAGCAGCGCACCGAGGCCGCCGGTGACGGGGGCCAGCCAGCCGCCGCCCGGCTCGGCCGGGGAGTCGTCCGGTCCCGTGCCGAAGTACTGCTTGCGGTGGCCCTGGACGGACGCGGTCTTCGGGTCGACGCCACCGGTTGCCGGCCTGCCGCCCTCCTCGATCGCGGCCGCCGGGTCGACGATGCCGTACCCCTTGGAGTCGTCGCGCCCGTTCTTCGGACCTCCTCGGGCGGTGTCGGCGAGAAGACGCTTGATCTGGGCGGGGGTGAGGCGGGGGTGCGCGGCACGGACGAGCGCGACCGCGCCGGAGACGAAGGCGGACGCCGCGCTCGTGCCCCAGCCCTCGTAGTACTTGCGGTCGGGGTCGGCGATGACGACGTCGACGCCCGGGGCGCTGACCGTGGCGTACCAGCGCCGGGTGGAGAAGGAGGCGTGGGTGCCGTAGCGGTCGACGGCGGCGACGGCGATGACACCGGGGTAGGCGGCCGGGTACGAGATGTGGTCGCCCTTCTCGCCCCCGTTGCCCGCCGAGGCGACGACGACCGCGCCCTTGGCGAGGGCGTACTGCACGGCGGCGTCCTCACCGGCGTCGGGGTGGGCGGACTCGCTGTCGTCGCCGAGGGAGAGGTTGATGACGTCGGCGCCGTTGTCCGCGGCCCAGCGGATTCCCCGGGCGAGAGCCGTGCCACGGGTGTTCCGCGCCTTGCTGCGGGCGGGGTCGGCACCTTCCAGGATCACCCGCACGGGCAGGATCCTGGCCTCGGGGGCGATCCCGAGCACTCCGTCCTCACGGCCGGGACCGTGGCCGTGCCCGGCGATGATCCCGGCCATCGCCGTGCCGTGCCGGGCCCAGGCGCGGTCGCCCCGCTTCGCCCCGAACCCGATGAGGTCCTTCGTGGGAAGGACGCTGCCCTCCAGATCCGGATGGCTGTCGTCGACTCCGGTGTCGAGCACCGCGACGGTGATACCCGCGCCCTTGGTCGTACGCCACGCGTCCTCGGTGTGCAGGGCGTCCAGGGCCCACTGACGGACCCGGATCCCGTCGGCCTGCGCGGGCGCGGCGGAGACGAGGGAGAACGCGACGGCCGTGGCCACCGCCCCCAGAAGCCGTCGGGGCGTGGCGCGGGTGCGGAGGCGTGCTGCCGTCATTCGGGGCGCTCCGGTGGGGTGGCGGACTCGCGCAGGGCGCGCTCGATACGGTCCGCGATTCCCTTGGCCTCGTGGCCGAGGCCGGCCTGGGCGGGGGCGGACGCGTCGCCGGGGACCGTGGCCTCGGCGGCGGGCATGGGGTCGGCGACGGGGCGGCCGTCGGCGAACCCGGAGACGGCGAAGACGACGACGGGCGCGTCGGTGAGCACACTGACGGTCCAACTGGCCCGCTGACGGTCGCCGAACCCCGCGGCGACGGTGCCGGGGACCGCGTATGCGCGGGGCAGCAGATCGGTGCGCTCGTCCAGTTCCTCCTCGGAGAACCGCTTGCGCAGGGCCGCCATGCCGTCCCGGTCCGCCTCGGTGACGACCATGCCGACGGTGGTGACGCTGGAGGCGGTGGCGTCGGTGTAGGTGGCGCGGAGGACGCGCAGGCAGCCGACCGGCTGGAGCGCCTTGAGCAGCAACGGGTCGAACGCGCCGGTGCACGGGCCGTCGGGCGCGACCGCGACCCTTGTCCACACCCGGTCGGCGCCGCCGGGTCCCGCGCCGGCGCCCTTGATCGTGCGCGGGAAGAGCGAGTCGACGGGGACGCTGTGCCAGAGCGTACGGGCGTCGGTGTAGAGGGGCTGCGAGGCGGGCGACGCGGCCGAATCGTCCACCAGCCAGCTTCCGGTGACCGCTCCGCCGATCAGCCCGAGCCCGAGTACGAGGCAGACCACGGCACCCGCGGTCCTGGCGGGGCGCCGGTCCCGGACGGGGCGCAGCCGGGTGGTGATCTCGGTGGGCGTCTCGGGGAAGGGGCCCGCGCAGGGCCTCGGAGGAACGCCGGGCGACGTCCACGGCCAGGGGCTGCCCGGGGCACCCGGGACACCTACGGTCCCCGCCGGCCCGCCGGCCGCCGGGGCGGGGGGCGGGGGTGCGGGCGGCCCGGGCGGCGCGGGCACGGAAGGAGCGGTGACGGCCGGCGGCCCTCCGGGGGCGGTGGCCCTCACCGGTGCCGGGGGCGTCACGGGTGCCGGGGCTCCTGCCGACGCGGAGGGCGTTCCGGGCGCACCACCGGCGCGCGGCGCCGTGAGGGGGCGCGGAGGTATCTCATCCACGGCACGGGGCGCGCGAGCGTCCGGGCGGCTGACGGGAGACGGGGGTGCGGACGGCCGGGCGGGACGGCCACCGGAAACGCCCGGGCCCGCCCCACGGGGCGCCGGAGCGCTCGGGTTCCCCGTGGCCCGAGGTGCCGACGACTGCGGCGAGCGGGGGGACACCTGCCCGGGGGCCGGGCCGGTCGGGCCCGTTCCGGCCCGGGCCGGGTCTTTAGCGACGCGGCCCGGAACAGTCGCAGCCCGGACGGGGTCGTTCCCGGTGCCCGCGGGGCCGTTCCCGGCCCGGGCCGGGTCTTTCGCGACGCGGCCCGGAACAGTCGCAGCCCGGACGGGTTCGTTCCCGGTGCCCGCGGGGCCGTTCCCAGCCCGGGTGGGTTCGTTCCCGGCCCGGGCAGGGTCGTTCCCGGCCCGGGCAGGGTCGTTCCCGGCGCCGGCCGGGTACATCGAGTCGGCGTGGCCCGTGGTGGCGGCCGTGCGGGATCGGGGCACGGGGGCTGAAGGGGCGTCAGCTGGTGCGGTGCGCGGGCGGGGTGCCTGCGGGACGGAGCCGGCTCGGGGGTCCGGGGCGGTGTCCTCGAGCGGACGAAGACGGGTGGCCGTCTCGGCGGGTCCGGGGGCTGGGACCTGCGGGGCGTGGGGCGGGCGGGAGGGGACACGCGGGCGCTGTGCCTCGGTGCTCATCCGCCCCCCGTTTCCTGGTGCTCGTACCGCCGCTGGATCGCCTTTCGGGGCAGGCCCGTTCGTCGCCGCGCCCCTCACTCTACGGGCTGGCGCACGCCGGAAGGGAATGGACAGCGCCCCCGGGGGGATCTGCGCAGAACGTCCCTCTACCCTCGGGTAGACCGGTCTGGCAAGCTCTGCGCATGACTCCCCGTGCCGTTCTCAGGACCCGGTACGACCGGGCCACCGCACACCTCGACGCGCCCCTGGCCATCGTGGACCTGGAGGCGTTCGACGCCAACGCGGCGGATCTGGTCAGGCGCGCCGGCGGGAAACCGGTCCGGGTGGCCAGCAAGTCCGTGCGGTGCCGGGCACTGCTCGAGCGGGCGCTGGCGAAGGACGGCTTCTCGGGGATCATGTCCTACACGCTGGAGGAGTCGATCTGGCTGGCCCGGGCGGGTTTCGGCGATGTGCTCCTCGCCTACCCGTCCGCCGACCGCGCCGGTTTCGCCGAACTGGCCGGTGACGCCAAGCTCGCCGGCGTCGTGACGGTCATGGTCGACGACCCCGCGCAGCTGGACCTGATCGACCGCTCCCGGGACGGCGGCGCCGAGGAGATCCGGGTCTGTCTGGAACTGGACACCTCCCTCCGTCTGCTGGGCGGCCGGATCCGTTTCGGTGCGCGCCGCTCGCCACTGCGCGCCCCCGAGGACCTGGCCGAGCTCGCCCGCGCGATCGTCGCCCGCCCCGGCTTCCGGCTGGTGGGGCTGATGGCTTACGAGGGGCATGTCGCGGGTGTCGGTGACGCGGTCGCGGGCAGTCCGCTGCGCTCGCGGATGGTCAGGCTGATGCAGTCCGCGGCCCGGCACGAGCTGGCACGGCGGCGGGCGGACGTGGTGCGGGCGGTGCGGTCGGTGGCCCCGGACCTGGAGTTCGTGAACGGCGGCGGCACCGGCAGTGTGCAGCACACGGCGGCGGAGGACGCGGTCACGGAGATCGCCGCGGGGTCCGGCCTGTATCTGCCGAGGCTCTTCGACAACTACACGTCGTTCAGCGGGCGTCCCGCGGCGTTGTTCGCGCAGCCCGTCGTGCGCCGCCCGGGAGTCGGCGTGGTGACGGTGCTCGGCGGCGGCTACCCGGCCTCGGGCGCCGCCGGGCGGGACCGGCTGCCGGTGCCGTACCTGCCGGAAGGGCTCCGCTACGACCCGATGGAGGGGCCGGGCGAGGTGCAGACTCCGCTGCTGGGCCCGCCGGCGGACGATCTGCTCGTCGGCGACAAGGTGTGGTTCCGGCACGCGAAGGCCGGGGAGTTGTGCGAGCGCTTCGCCTCGCTGCTCCTGGTCGAGGGCGAGCGGGTGACGGCCACCGTGCCGACGTACCGGGGCGAGGGCCGTACGTTCCTCTGAGCCGTCGGGCGGGAGGGCCCGGATGCCTCGATGACCCGTAGAGCCTCGGCCCGGCGGGCCCGGGGACTCGGCCCGGCGTTCACGGCTCGACCGTGGAGCCGACTCCCCCACTGACGTCCGTCAGCGGCCGGATGCCCCTGATGATCCGGTCCATGTCGGCGAGCGGCGGGGCGTCGGGCCCCGCGTCGAAGGCGAAGCGGACGATGACCAGCGATTCGGAGCCGACGGCGGAGGGGAGGACGAGGGACTGGACGTAGCCGCCCGGGCCGGCTCCCGTCGTCACCCGCCAGCGCACCACGTGACCGGTGCGCCCGGCGACCGTGACGGGGGCGGACTTCACCAGTTCGTGGCCCTTGATGCCACCGTGGATGCGGTTGCCGACGCGGTCGTTGTCGTACGCCCAGTCCGCGGCGACGCCTACGTCCTGGCCGGCCAGTTTCTCGGGCGACTTCACGTTGGTGACCGTGGCCGTGCGGGAGGACACCGTGCCGTGGCGGCAGGACTCTGCGGAGTCACCGGGGCACTTGTAGGAGTCGGCGGTCACCATGGTCGGCACCGGATCGATGCCGGAGGTCGACTTCTCCCAGCCGTCGAGCAGCGGCAGGGAGATGCCGTTGAGCTGGTCGACGAGGACGTCGGGGTCGCCGGCGGCCGGCGGGCCCGGCTCCGGGTCGTTCCCCTTCGCGGTGGGCTGCGCCGAGGGGGCGGCCCCCGCGGACTGCGGGGCCGTCCGTTCGCCGTCCTCGCCGAGGACGGCGACACCGGTGGCGATGGCGGCCACGAGGACCGCGACGGCGGTGACGAGCGCGACGATCGCTCCCTTGCCGATGCCTCCGGCGTGCCCGGACCCCCCGGCGAGCGGCACGGGCGCGGTGGCGGCCGGCGGCTGCGGGGCACCGGCGGTGCGGGTGTGACCGGTCCAGGCACGCCCGTCCCACCAGCGTTCGTGGGTCGGCGTGCCTGGGTCCGGGTACCAGCCTGGAGGTCCCCCCAGGCCGCCAGGCATAGGGGGAGGGGTCGTCATGCTCATCCGGCCACCCTATGAGCGGCCGGGCACGGGCCTACACAGGGGTGACGTACGCGCCCGAGATGCCGCCGTCGACGAGGAAGTCGGTGGCGTTGACGAAGGACGAGTCGTCGCTGGCGAGGAACGCCACGGCCGCGGCGATCTCCTCGGCGTCGGCGAACCGGCCTACGGGGATGTGCACCAGCCGGCGTGCCGCCCGCTCGGGGTCCTTGGCGAACAGCTCCTGCAGCAGCGGGGTGTTGACCGGTCCCGGGCACAGGGCGTTGACCCTGATGCCCTCGCGGGCGAACTGCACGCCCAGTTCGCGGGACATGGCGAGGACCCCGCCCTTGCTCGCGGTGTACGAGATCTGGGAGGTCGCCGCGCCCATCCGGGCCACGAACGAGGCGGTGTTGATGATGGAGCCCCGGCCCTGGCGCTGCATGTAGGGGATGGCGGCCTTGCAGCACAGGTAGACGGAGGTGAGGTTGACCTCCTGCACCCGCTTCCAGGCGTCGAGACCCGTCTCCAGGATGGAGTCGTCGTCGGGCGGCGAGATGCCGGCGTTGTTGAAGGCGATGTCGACGCTGCCGTAGGTGTCGAAGGCGGTCCGGAACAGCGCCTCGACCTGCTCGGCGTCGGTCACGTCCACCTTCACGAAGGTCCCGCCGACCTCCTCGGCGGCGGTCTTGCCCGCGGTCTCGTCGATGTCGCCGCAGACGACGTGGGCTCCTTCGGAGGCGAGACGGCGCGCGGCGGCGAGGCCGATGCCGCTGCCGGCGCCGGTGATGACGGCGGTGCGGCCGACGAGCCGGCGGCAGACGGGGGTGTCGCTGTGGGCAGTGGTCATGGGATCTCAGGCCTCCGTGCTGATGAAGACGTTCTTGGTCTCGGTGAAAGCGGTGAGGGCGTCGGGACCGAGCTCACGGCCGAGGCCGGACTGCCCGTATCCGCCGAACGGCGTCCAGTAGCGGACGCTGGAATGGGAGTTGACGGACAGGTTGCCCGCGGCGACCGCCCCGGAGACCCGCAGCGCCCGGCCGACGTCACGGGTCCAGATGGACCCGGAGAGCCCGTACTCGGTGGCGTTGGCGAGGCGTACGGCGTCGTCCTCGTCGTCGAAGGGCAGCACGACGGCGACGGGGCCGAAGACCTCCTCGGTGGCGACGGGCGCCTCGGGGGCGACTCCGGTGACGAGCGTCGGCGGGAACCAGAAGCCGGGGCCGTCGGGGGCGCTGCCCCGGACCGTCGCGAGGTCGTCGGTGACATAGGCCCGTACGCGGTCGAGCTGGGCCCGCGAGATGAGCGGTCCCATCTGCGTGGCCTCGTCGGCGGGGTCGCCGACGACGACCGACTTCAGCGCGGGGGCGAGGCGGTCGAGGAAGGCGTCGTACACCGGACGCTGCACGAGGATGCGGGTGCGCGCGCAGCAGTCCTGGCCGCCGTTGTCGAGGAAGGCCATCGGTGCCGCGGCGGCCGCCGCCTCGATGTCGGCGTCGGCGAAGACGATGTTGGGGCTCTTGCCGCCGAGTTCGAGGGTCACCCGCTTCACACGCTCGGCGCAGAGCGCCATGATCTGCTTGCCGACCCGGGTGGAGCCGGTGAAGACGATCTTGGCCACGCCGGGGTGGCGGACCAGCGCGTCGCCCGCGACGGCCCCGTAACCGGGCAGCACCTGGAAGAGGTGCTCGGGAAGGCCCGCCTCCAGGGCGAGTTCGGCGAGGCGCAGCGCGGTCAGCGGGGTCGTCTCGGCGGGTTTGAGGACGACGGCGTTGCCGGCGGCGAGCGCGGGTGCGGCGCCCCACGCGGCGATCGGCATGGGGAAGTTCCAGGGAGCGATGACGCCCACGACGCCGAGCGGCTCGAGGAGGGTCAGATCGATGCCGCCCGGCACGGGGATCTGGCGGCCGGTGAGGCGCTCCACTCCCCCCGCGGAGTAGTCGAGCAGATCGCGGACGTTACCGGCCTCCCAGCGGGCGTTGCCGATGGTGTGCCCGGCCTCGCGGACCTCGAGCAGGGCGAGTTCCTCGATGTGGTCGTCGACGACGGCGGCGAATCGGCGCAGCAGCCTGGCCCGGTCGGCGGGGGCCGCGGCAGCCCAGGCGCGCTGGGCACGCGCGGCCCGGCCCACCGCGGCGTCGACGTCGGCGGCGTCCGCACCGGGAACGGTGGCGACGACCTCCTCGGTGGCCGGGTTGAGCACGTCGAGTGCGTACGGTTGCGACAAGTGGTGCCTCACATGCGTTCGAAGGAGCGGCGGAGCTCCCAGTCGGTCACCGCGGCGTCGAAGGCTTCGAGCTCGACCCGGGCCATGTTGCGGTAGTGGGCGACGACCTCGTCCCCGAAGGCGGCCTTGGCGATGGGACTGTTCTCCCAGAGCTCGGCGGCCTCACGGAGGGTCGTCGGGACCTGTTCGTAGCCGGCGGCGTAGGCGTTGCCGGCGCAGACCTCGGGCAGCTCCAGCTTCTGCTCGATCCCGTACAGGCCGGCCGCGACCAGTGCGGCGACGGCGAGGTGGGGGTTGACGTCGCCACCGGGCAGCCGGTTCTCGAAGCGCATCGAACGACCGTGGCCGACGACGCGCAGGGCGCAGGTCCGGTTGTCGTGGCCCCAGGCGACGGCGGTCGGGGCGAAGGAACCCGGCTGGAACCGCTTGTACGAGTTGATGTTCGGCGCGTACAGCAGGGAGAAGTCGCGCAGGGCGGCGAGCTGCCCGGCGAGGAAGTGCCGCATGACCGGCGACATGCCGTCCGGTCCGTCGCCCGCCATGGCGTTGCGGCCGTCGGCGTCCGCGAGGGAGAGGTGGATGTGGCAGGAGTTGCCCTCGCGCTCGTTGTACTTCGCCATGAAGGTGATCGAGACGCCTTCCTGGGCGGCGATCTCCTTGGTTCCGGTCTTGTAGATCGCGTGCTGGTCGCAGGTGACGAGGGCTTCGTCGTAGCGGAACACGATCTCGTGCTGGCCGGGGTTGCACTCGCCCTTGGCGGACTCGACGGTCAGGCCGGCGGCGGCCATCTCGTTGCGGATCCGGCGCAGCAGCGGCTCGATGCGGCCGGTGCCGAGGACCGAGTAGTCGATGTTGTACTGGTTGGCCGGGGTGAGGCCCTGGTAGCCGCTGTCCCAGGCCTGCTCGTAGCTGTCCTTGAAGACGATGAACTCCAGCTCGGTGCCGACCTGGGCGGTCCAGCCGTGCTCGGCCAGGCGCTCCAGCTGGCGGCGCAGGATCTGGCGGGGTGCGGCGACGACCGGAGCGCCGTCGTTCCACGCCAGGTCGGCGATGAGCATGGCCGTGCCCTCGTTCCACGGGACACGGCGCAGTGTGGCCAGGTCGGGGTGCATGGCGAAGTCGCCGTAACCACGCTCCCACGAGGACATGGCGTAGCCGTCCACGGTGTTCATCTCGGTGTCGACGGCGAGCAGGTAGTTGCAGCCCTCCGTACCGTGTTCCAGGACCTCTTCGAGGAAGAACCGGGCGGCGAACCGCTTTCCCTGGAGCCTGCCCTGCATGTCGGGAAAGGCCAGGACTACGGTGTCGATCTCACCGCTCGCGACGAGGACTCTGAGCTCCTCGACGCTCAGCGGGGGTGTGCGGTCTGCCACGGGATTGCGCCTCCTAAGGTCAGCCGGGAGCCATAAGGTATTGCCGAAGACCATTGCTTGGGAAGGGGAAACCGCAACGTGGTCGAGAAGAGCGAGTCCGGGGACCGGCTCACGTCCGTGCTGCGGCCGGTGCGCGGGGGAAACGGCTTCGAGGAGGCCCTCGAACAGGTCCTGCAGGTCGTGCGGCTGGGACTGGTGCCCGGCGGCGAACGGCTGCCCGCCGAGCGTGAACTCGCCGAGCGCATGGGCATCAGCCGGGTCACGCTGCGCGAGGTGCTCAAGGTCCTCCAGGAGGAGGGCCTGGTGGAGAGCCGGCGCGGCCGCTACGGAGGAACGTTCGTCCTGCACCGCCCGCGCACCGAGGGCGAGGACGAGCTGCGCCGCCGGATCGCGGCCGTCGACGTCGAGGACACGCTGCGCTTCCGGGAGGTCCTGGAGGTCGGCGCGGCGGGGCTGTGCGCGGCGCACGGCCTCTCCGAGGAGGGCGCCGGGCGGCTGCGCACGGCACTGACGGCGACGCACGACGCACCCCTGGACGCCTACCGGCGGTGCGACACGCTTCTGCACCTCACGCTCGCCGAGCTGTCCGGTTCACCCACGCTGACCAAGCAGTACGCGGCCGTCCGAGCGGCCGTGAACGATCTGCTCGACTGCATCCCGCTGCTCGTGCGCAATCTGGAGCACTCCCAGCAGCAGCACGTCGCGCTGGTCGAGGCGGTCCTGGAGGGAGACGCGGACACGGCGCGCGAGGTGATGCGGGAGCACTGCGAGGGCACGGCTGCGCTGCTGCGCGGCTTCCTCGCGTGAGGTCCGCCGCACGGATGCCCCGTACGGGCTCCGCCGGACGCCTCCCGTGCGCGAGAAGCGCCGTGCGGATCACCGGCAGGACCGGGAAGGCCCGGTACGGACCTCGGGAACGGCCCCTTCCACCGCCCTCCGGACGAGCCGCGCCAGGGCCGGGCACCCCGCCCGGCGCGGTCGGCGCGGGCCGGCGGAAGGCCGGCGAGGCCCGGCCCGTATGCCGTCGGCGGCGGGCGGAAGGGGTCGCGGACACGCCGCCGCTCACCCCCGGGACCGGGACGGCGTAATCCGAAAGTAACGCAGGGGTCTTGCGTTTCCCCACCGTCACCGCAAAGGTATGGCTCCATTCCATTGGGCCCGACGCGGGAGCTCTGCCATGACGCTGGAAGACACCGACACCACCGGGAGCGGCAACACTCCACCGGACAACTATCTCGAACGCCGGACCCTGCGCCGAGGCAGCGCGGGCTGGCTGCTGCTCACCGGGCTCGGCGTCGCCTACGTCGTCTCCGGCGACTTCTCCGGCTGGAACATCGGCCTGTCCAAGGGGGGCTTCGGCGGACTCGCCGCCGCCACCGTGCTGATGGGCCTGATGTACGCCTGTCTCGTCTTCGCCCTCGCCGAACTGTCGGCCATCCTGCCGACCGCGGGCGGCGGCTACGGGTTCGCGCGCCGGGCACTCGGCACCTGGGGCGGCTTCCTCACCGGTACGGCCATCCTCATCGAGTACATCCTGGCGCCCGCCGCCATCTCGATCTTCATCGGCGACTACGTCGAGTCACTCGGGCTCTTCGGACTGGAGTCCGGCTGGCCCGTCTACCTCGCCTGCTTCGCTGTCTTCATCGGCATTCACCTGTGGGGCGTGGGCGAGGCGCTGCGCTTCAGTCTCATCGTCACCGTGATCGCCGTCGCCGCGCTGCTGATCTTCGCCATGGGAGCGTTCACCGACTTCCAGGTGAGCGGACTCAACGACATCCCGGTCGACGACGACGCGATGGGCTCCAACTCCTGGCTGCCGTTCGGACTGCTCGGCATCTGGGCCGCGTTCCCGTTCGGCATGTGGTTCTTCCTCGGCGTGGAGGGTGTACCGCTCGCAGCGGAGGAGGCCAAGGACCCGGTCCGGTCCATGCCGAAGGCACTCGCGCTGTCGATGTCGATCCTGGTGCTGCTGGCCCTGATCACCTTCTTCGCCGCCACCGGTGCCCGCGGCTCGGCCGCGATCCAGGAGGCGGGCAACCCGCTGGTGGTGGCACTGCAGGGCGACGGCGACCCGACGGCGCTGAGCCGCTTCGTCAACTACGCCGGACTCGCCGGCCTGGTCGCCTCGTTCTTCTCGCTCATCTACGCCGGGTCGCGCCAGCTGTTCGCCCTCTCCCGCGCGGGCTACCTGCCCCGCTTCCTGTCGCTGACCAGCCGCCGCAAGTCGCCCTACCTGGGTCTGCTGATCCCCGGCGCGATCGGCTTCGCACTGGCCGCCGGCACCGGGGACGGGGCGCGGATGCTGAACATCGCCGTCTTCGGCGCGACGATCAGCTACGCCCTGATGGCGCTGTCCCACATCGTGCTGCGGCGGCGCGAGCCGGACCTGCCGCGTCCGTACCGCACCCCCGGCGGTGTGGTGACCTCGTCCGTCGCCTTCGTCCTCGCGCTGTCCGCGCTGGTGGCGACCTTCCTGGTGGACAAGGACGCAGCGTTCATCGCACTCGCCGTGTACGGCGTCGCCCTCGCCTACTTCGCCTTCTACAGTCGGAACCGTCTCGTGGCCCGTGCCCCGGAGGAGGAGTTCGCGGCACTCGCCGCGGCCGAGGCGGAACTGGCCCGCGACTGACGCGCCGGCGTCCGCGGTCCGGCGCCCGCCGATCGGGCGCCGGACCGCGGACGCCGCACCATGGAACCCGGGGGCGCGCACCCGCTGCCGGCGGCCGTGGTCCCGGGCCTCGCGGCCCTGCCCGGGCGGTCGGGCCTCACGGCTCCGCCCCGGGCGGACCGGGCCTCCGTGGCCCTTCACCCCGGAGCCGGGCGTCCGGCACCGTGCGCACATCGCCCGTGGTCCCGCGTCACGGAGGCCGGACCAGGACGTCCACGCAGCACCAGACAACCGCACCACCGCATCACGACCGGAGGACCCGCGACCGTGACCCAGCCGCTCATCGGCGTCAGCACCTACCTGGAGGACGCCTCGTGGGGCGTGTGGCGCCTGCCCGCCGCACTGCTGCCCGTCGGCTATCCGCGCCTCGTCCAGTCGGCCGGGGGCATCGCCGCGATGCTGCCGCCGGACGAGCCCGGCCGGGCCGCCGCGACCGTGGCCCGGCTCGACGGGCTGGTCATCGCGGGCGGGCCCGACGTCGAGCCCGTCCGGTACGGGGCCGAACCCCATCCCCGCACCGGACCGCCGGCCCGGGAGCGGGACGCCTGGGAACTGGCCCTGATCCGGGCTGCGATCGACACCGGCACCCCGCTGCTCGGGATCTGCCGGGGGATGCAACTGCTGAACGTCGCCCTCGGCGGCACGCTCGTCCAGCACCTCGACGGGCACGTGGAGGCCGTCGGCGTGTTCGGCCGGCACGCCGTGACGCCGGTCGCCGGCACGCGGTACGCCTCGCTGGTGGCGGACGAGTCGTCCGTTCCCACGTACCACCACCAGTCCGTGGACCGCCTCGGCGACGGCCTCGTCGTCTCGGCGCACGCGCACGACGGCACCGTGGAGGCCGTCGAGCTCCCGGGCCCGGCCTGGGTGCTCGGGGTGCAGTGGCACCCGGAGATGGCCGACGACACCCGCGTCATGGCGGGTCTCGTCCGCGCCGCCTCCTGACCGCTCACTCAGGGCTGTCCCCCGAGGGTGCACGCTCCCGCCCGCCCGGCCCTCAGCCCCCGGACCGCGTCAGCGACAGCAGGTCGCGGGCCGGGCCCGTGGGGCGGTGGCCGTGGGGCCAGACGGCGCGGAGGTCGCGGCGCAGGCGGACCGCCTCGACGGGGATGCGGACGAGGCGGCGGGACGCCAGTTCCTCCGTCACGGCGAGTTCGCTGAGGACCGCGGGACCGGCGCCGCTCACGGCTGCCGCCTTCACCGCCGTGGTGGAGGCGAGTTCGAGCAGCGGCTCCGCGAGACCGCCGTGGTCCGCGAGCGCCGAGTCGAGCACCTGCCGGGTGCCCGAGCCGCGCTCGCGCAGCACCAGTGGGGTCGCGGCCAGCTTGTCCGGCGACAGCGGCGAACGCCGGCGCGCCCACGCATGGCCGGGCGCCGCGACGACCACGAGCCGGTCGTGGCCGACGACCGTGCCGTCGAGCCCCTCCGGCACCGCCAGCCCCTCGACGAACCCGAGGTCCGCCTCGCCGCGCAGCAGACGCTCCGCCACCGCCGCCGAGTTGCCCGCGAGCAGTGACACCGCGGTGCCGGGTCGTTCCAGGCGGAGTGCGATCAGCCAGCCGGGCAGCAGGTACTCGGCGATGGTCATGCTGGCGGCGACCCTCAGCCGGGAGTCGCGCCGGTCACGCAGCGCCTGCGCGCCGGCGTCGAACGCCTCGGCCGCCTCCACGATCCGCCGCGCCCAGTCCGTGACCAGCGCGCCCGCGTCCGTGAGCCGGGACCCGCGCGGCGAGCGGTCCACCAGCGCGACGCCCAACTGCCGCTCCATGGAACGGATCCGGCTGCTCGCCGCCGGCTGGGTGACGCCGAGTTCACGTGCGGCGCGCCCCAGGCTCCCGTGCCGGGCGACCGCGAGCAGCAGTTCCAGCGCGGCGAGGTCGGGCACCCGGTGGGCCACGGGCCCGCGTTCTCCTTCGCTCATAAGGTCAGCTTATGGGGCCATAGTGACGGAGTGCCTGGTGGGCGGCGCGTCGGGACCACAGTGTGGGGCCATGGTCACCGTCGCCCACCCCCGCGCCTCCTCCCCCGCCGTGCCGCCCGGCCCGGTCCGCCCGCAGCGGCCCGAGCCGGCACTGCGCCGGCTCGGGCCGAACTGGTACTCCGCCGTCATGGGCACGGCCGCGGTGGCCATCGCCGGTGCGGCCCTGCCGGTGGGGCCCGCGGGAACACGGGACGCGCTCGGGGCGGTATGGGCGCTCTCCGCGCTGGCGCTCGCCACCGTGCTGGTCGCGCGCGCCGCGCACTGGGCACGCCACCGCGACCGGGCGCGTGCCGATCTCCTCGATCCGGCGGTCGCCCCGTTCCAGGGCTGTACGGCGATGGCGCTCCTCGCGGTCGGCATCGGCTCGCTCACGGTCGGCGGGGGCGTCGTCGGCGAACACGCGGCGGTTCTGACGGCGACGGCCCTGTTCGCCGCCGGCACGCTGACGGGGCTGACGGCCGCGGTGGCGATTCCGTGTCTTCTCGTCACCCGGCGCAGGGTGACGGCGGGGGACGCCTCACCGGTGTGGCTGCTGCCCGTGGTGGCCCCGATGGTGGCGGCGACTCTGGGCGCGCTCCTCGTGGGCAGGGTGCCCGCCGGACCGTTGCGCGGGGCCGCGCTGCTGGGCTGCTACGGGCTGTTCGCCGTGAGCCTGCTCGCCGTGCTCGTGATCCTGCCGCTGGTGACCCTGCGGCTCCTCCGTGAGGGCCCACCGCCGCTCGCCCTCACGCCTGCCCTGTTCCTCGTGCTCGGCCCGCTGGGCCAGTCCACGACCGCCGTGCACAAGCTGGCGGACGCGGCCCCCTCGGCGGTCGGACCGGCGGACGCGGCGGTCCTCGGCTCCTTCGCGACGGCCTACGGGACCGTGGCGCTCGGCCTCGCGCTGCTGTGGCTCCTCCCGGCCGCGGCGCTGGTGGTGCGGGCGGCCCGCCGGGGCATGCCGTTCGCGATGACCTGGTGGGCCTTCACGTTCCCGGTCGGTACGTGCGTGACGGGGGCGGCGGCGCTGTCGGCGCGCTCGGGTGCGGCCGCTCCGGCGTGGGCGGCGGCCGTGCTGTACGCCTTCCTGGTCGTGGCCTGGGCCGTGGCCGGGACCCTCACGGTGCGGGGCCTCACCCGCGGAGCGCTGCTCGCAGCGCCGTCGGCGCCGCCGCCAGCGACGGCCCGTACCAGGTGAGCATGCGCCCGTCGACGAGAGCGGCGGGGAGCCCCGGAAAGGCCTCCGGACCGTCGTCCGCGGTGAAACGGTAGGGCTCGTCGGGCAGTACGACCAGGTCCGCGCCCGCGGCGTTCAGCTCGTCGAGCGGGATGCGGGGATAGCGGTCCGGGTGCGCGGCGTAGACGTTGTCGACGCCGAGCCGGGCGAGCACGTCGCCGGCGAAGGTGTCGCGGCCGAGGACCATCCAGGGCCGCCGCCAGACCGGCACCACCGCACGGCGCGGCGCGGCCGGCGGTTCGACGGCGTCCCAGGCGGCCTCGGCGTCGTCGAGCCACCGGGGACGGGGCACCCCGCAGGCGTCCAGCACCCGCTGCAGCTCGGTGAACGCCTGCGTCAGCGTCCTCACCTCGGTGACGAGCACGTCGAGCCCGGCGGCACGCAGCGCGGCGAGGTCGGGCTCCCGGTTCTCCTCCTCGTTGGCGACCACGAGATCGGGCCGCAGCCCGACCACCGCCTCCACGTCGGGGTTCTTCGTACCCCCGATCCTGGCGGCGCGGAGGCCGGCGGGACGGGTGCACCAGTCCGTGGCACCGGCCAGCAGCCCGGGCGCGCTGACCGCGATGGCCTCCGTGAGCGAGGGCACCAGCGAGACGACCCGGGTCACGGTGCGACGGCCTCGATGTGGTCGGCGACGGCGACGACGAGGAGGCGGGTGCCGGGACGGGTGGCCCGCCAGCGGTGGAGCACCCCGCCGGAGAGGAAGAGCGTGTCGCCCTTCTCCAGACGGTGGGCACGGCCCTCGGCCTCGACCTCGGCGCCACCGTCGGCCACGTACATCAGCTCGTCGTTGCGGTGCTGGTGCTCGCCTCCGGCGTCCTGCTCGCCGGTGAACTCGACGGCGTGGAGCTGGTGGTGACCGCGCACCAGATGGCGCACGCCCGGCCGGGCGACGAGACCGGTGTCGTACGCGCGGACGACGTCGACGACCCGGCAGGAGTCGGCGGCGGCGAGCAGCTCGGCGGCGGTCGTCTCGAGCGCGTCGGCGACGCGGTGCAGCGAGCGCATACTGGGCCGGGCCCGTTCGTTCTCGATCTGGCTGAGGAAGGGCACGGACAGGCCGCTGCGTCCGGCGACGGCGGCGAGCGTCAGTTCCAGGGCCCGGCGCCTTCGGCGGACGGCGGAGCCCACGCGGAGCGCTTCCTTGTCTCCCATGGCTGAGGTCCCTCCCTCCTCTCTCTGTACCTTACGCACGTTCCGGCCCGGGCAACCCTCCGTTGCCCCTGCCGCAACGACGAGGTCCCCGCCACGTTATGTGACGGGGCCCTCACCGGTGGCGGATTCCGCTGGTCTGTTACGGCCGTGCGCCTTTCGCCGCGCCCCCGGCCGGGGGCGGCCCCTTGCCGGCGGGGTCCGGGTTCTCCGCCGGCCAGGTGCTCACGACGTCCCTGCTCCTCGCCCCTGCCGGCTTCCTGGATCCTCGCTTCCGGGCCGGTGGGCTGCGCCCATGCCGCTGCCCCGGTCACCGCGACCGGGCCACGAGGCGGACGACGACCACCAGTGTCCCCGTCGGCCGGGGCGCCGCCGAGGTCCGTGCCCTCGAGGAGCCGTACGGCCGGATCGCCGCCGAGCGCCAGACGGTCGTCCGGCCGAAGACGAACGACAACGACATGGCGATCGATGCCCAGCACCCCGCTCACCTGGTGATCACCGGGCAGGACGGCTCCGCCAGCCCACCGCACGCACTCGGGCGCTCCGCATGACACCCAGACCGACCAGTCCGGTCAGGGGGCCGAGGAGGAGAAGGGAACGGAAGCCGTGGTCCCGGCGGTCCGTCCGGGGCGGCATCGGACGGCCCCGTGCATCGACTGCGGCGAGCTGCGGTTCCACAGCGCCACCGCGACGCGTGGACCGCCCGCCGCCGTCCCGCCGATCGGCGCTCGGGGTGCGCCGCGACCGTGGCGGGCGGCGGCGCCTGACGCCCGGCCGACGGCGTGAAGGCCTCTGCCGTGACCGGCGGGGGGCACCTTCGTTTTCCCGCCGTCCAACGGGCATCCTGGGCGCATGACGACGCGCAGCCTACGTAAGGCTCTCTTGCTCGACACCGCCTCCCTGTACTTCCGTGCGTACTACGGGGTGCCGGACTCCGTGCGCGCCCCCGACGGCACGCCCGTCAACGCCGTGCGCGGGCTGCTCGAGTTCATCACCCGGCTGGTCCAGGACCACCGTCCGGACGAGCTGGTGGCCTGCATGGACGCGGACTGGCGCCCGCACTGGCGGGTCGAGCTGATCCCCTCGTACAAGGCCCACCGGGTCGCGGTGGAGACCGAGGCGGGACCGGACGAGGAGGAGGTCCCGGACACCCTGTCGCCGCAGGTGCCCGTCATCGAGGACGTCCTTGACGCCTTCGGCATCGCGCGGGTCGGCGTCGCGGGGTACGAGGCGGACGACGTGATCGGCACGCTCACGGCACGGGCGACGGGGCCGGTCGACATCGTCACCGGCGACCGCGACCTGTACCAGCTCGTGGACGACGCCCGCGGGATCCGCGTGCTGTACCCCTTGAAGGGGGTGGGCATGATGCAGGCCACCGACGAGGCGGTACTCCGCGAGAAGTACGGCGTGGACGGCCCGGGTTACGCGGACCTGGCGCTGCTGCGCGGCGATCCCAGCGACGGGCTGCCAGGGGTGCCGGGCATCGGCGAGAAGACGGCGGCGAAGCTCCTGGCCGCGTACGGCGACCTGGCCGGGATCATGGCAGCTGTCGACGACCCCGCGTCCGGGCTGACGCCGTCACAGCGCAGGCGGCTGGACGAGTCGCGTCCCTATGTGGCGGTCGCCCCCAAGGTCGTCCGGGTCGCGGACGACGTACCCCTGCCCGCCTTCGATCCGGCGCTGCCCAGGGCACCCCGTGACCCGGCCGGGCTGGATGAACTGGCCGCGCGCTGGGGGCTCGGCAGGGCGGTCGGCCGGCTGCGCACGGAGCTGGCGAGCGCGAGTCCGCGCGACTGAGGTGTTAGCTTAGGCAAGCCTAAGCATCTACAGTCAGGGGAGACCGCCGTGGCAGAGACAGCCGCCCGCAGGGCACCGCAGGTCCACGAGGCGCTGGTCCTGCGTACGGAACGGATCACCCCGCACATGGTGCGACTCGTGCTCGGCGGCGAGGGCCTGGCGTCGTTCGCCACGGAGGGGTTCACCGACCACTATGTGAAGGTCGTCTTCCCGGCGCCCGGAGTGACGTACCCCGAGCCGTTCGACATGGCCCGCATCCGCGAGGAACTGCCCCGCGACCAGTGGCCGAGCAACCGGACGTACACCGTCCGCTCCTGGGACGCCGCGCACCGGGAGCTCGTCATCGACTTCGTGGTCCACGGCGACCAGGGACTCGCGGGACCGTGGGCGGCCGCGGTGCGGCCCGGTGAGACCGTGCGGCTGCTGGGCCCCGGCGGCGGCTACGCCCCGGACCCGGCGGCGGACTGGCACCTGCTCGCGGGCGACGAGAGCGCGCTCCCGGCGATCGCCGCCTCGCTGGAGCAGATGCCGGCGGGCGCACGGGTCCACGCCTTCGTCGAGGTCTCCGGTCCCGAGGAGGAGCAGAAGATCGCCACCCCGGACGGCGTGACCGTCACCTGGCTGCACCGGGGCGCGCGTCCCGTCGGCGAGGCTCTGATCGCCGCGGTGCGTGGACTGGAGTTCCCCGAGGGGGACGTGCACGCGTTCGTCCACGGCGAGGCGGGCGCGGTGCGCGAACTGCGCCGCCACCTCCGGTTGGAGCGGGGCGTCCCGCGCGAGCGGCTCTCCCTCTCGGGCTACTGGCGCCTGGGCAAGTCCGACGAGGCCTGGCGGGCGGTCAAGCGCGACTGGAACGCGGAAGTGGAGCGCGAGCAGGGGGCGTAGCCGCTGCGGGCTGCAGGAGCGCCCAACGACGGGGATGCGGCGCGCGGAGAGGTCACGGCCGGTACGGCACTCGCGCCCGGCCCGCCTCGGCACGGACGCCGGCCCTCCCCGCAGGACGCACGGCCGCCGCGCGCCGTGGCCGCGACCACGCCCGGCGTCCGGTCGGCCGGGGCGCCCCGCCGACCCGCGGGGCGCACGTCACCGGGGCCTCGCGCGCACCCGCACCGCCAGCCGCCCCGCAAGCCCCGCCGCGGAACCGTCTCCGCTGCTCATGGGCCCCTCTCCCCCGCCGGCCCTTCGCCGTCCGTCCACCCCGGACGGGCGCAGAACTCGGCCGGAACACGGACGCGCAAAAAGTTCGGCGCGACGGCAGTCAAGACCCGCCTCCGCTCCGTATAGGGGAAGTGACACCCGCGGCGACGCAGGTCCGGGGAAGAGGGGCCGGCCGGAGCAGACCGCGGCGAGGGGAGAGCGGTGAAGGAAGCGATACGCATCACAGGGGCACCATCGGCGGGGCCGGGACTCGACGAACTGCTCGTCCGGGTCGCGCGCGGCGATCAGCAGGCCTTCTCGCGTGTGTACGACGCGGTCTGCGGACCCGTACTCGGCGTCGTCCGCGGGGTGTTGCGCGATCCGGCACAGTCGGAGGAAGTGACGCAGGAGGTACTGGTGGAGCTGTGGCGCACCGCCGCGCGCTACCAGCCGTCCCGTGGCTCCGCCCTCACCTGGACCCTCACCCTCGCCCACCGCCGCGCCGTCGACCGCGTACGCTCCGCCCAGGCGGCCGCCGAACGCGAGCAGAGAGCCGCAAGGCTCGGCGGCACACCGGCGTTCGACGACGTCGTCGAACAGGTTGAGGCCCGGCTGGAACGGGAGCAGGTACGGCGCTGTCTGCGCACGTTGACCGAACTCCAGCGCCAGTCGGTGACCCTGGCCTACTACCGCGGCCTCGCCTACCGGGAGGTCGCCGAACTGCTCGCGGTGCCGCTGGGCACGGTCAAGACACGGATGCGCGACGGGCTGATCCGTCTGCGCGACTGCCTGGGGGTGAACGGATGAGCGCCGCGGCGAAGGGAGCGGGGCGGGACGCCGAGCTGCACACGCTGACGGGCGCATACGCCCTCAACGCGCTCGGCGACCGGGAACGCGCCCGGTTCGAACGGCACTTGGCCGTGTGTGCGGCCTGTGAGCAGGAGGTGCGGGAGCTCGGCGCCACGGCGTCACGGCTCGGACTCGCCGCGACCGAGACCCCGCCGTCCGCGATGAAGTCCCAGGTGCTGGCCCGGATCTCGACCGTGCGCCAGGAACCCCCGAAGGTCGCCGCCGCGGAGGCCGGCCGGATCCCGGCCCCGGTTCACCGGGCCCGCCCGGCCGGCCGGCGCAGGCTCTCGCGGTTCGTCCTCGCCGCCTGCGTCGCGGGGCTCGCGGCGCTCGGCGGCGTCACGGTCGCGCAGCAGCGCGCCGCCGAGGAGGCGCGGGCCGAGGCCCGCGAGGTCGCCGAACTGGCGCAGCGGCGGATTCAGGCACTCGCGGACGTGCTCACCGCACCCGACGTGCGCACGCTGAGCACGGCGCTCGGCAAGGGTGCCGCCGGCACGGTGGCTCTCTCCCGGGAACGCGACCGGGCCGTCTTCCTCGCGTCCGGCCTGCCCCGGCCGGGCAGCGGCAAGGTGTACCAACTCTGGTTCGCGGACGGCGAGACCATGCGTCCGGCCGGGCTGCTCGCCTCGGCGGGAAGCGCGGAGGCACTGCTCATGGACGGCGCGGTCGGCCGGGCTACGGGCATGGGCATCACCGTCGAACCCTCCGGCGGCTCCCCGGCCCCGACTTCCGAACCACTGGGCCTGCTCAGCTTCCCGGCCGGGTAGGGCGGGTGCGGCAGGGAGGGACGCGCCGCCCCGCAGGGGCGGTGTACGGAGTGGGGGCGGTCCCCGCCCGCTCGACGCGTGCACTTCACGTCCCTCTCCCGCTACGCGGACGCCGCGTCCTCCGCGCGCCGGACCTGCGGCGCCTGGCACTCGCGTTCGGGCGGTAGCCGGGCGTCGCAACGGGGTACGGCGTCTCCCTGCCTCGTGCCGGCCGAGCGCCCGCACCGCGGTGCACCGTTCGGCCACCGACACCGGCGTCGGGCCGGGCGCCTGGCGGAGACCTCGGCTCGCGGCCCCCTCTTCAGGGCAGCGCCGGCTGATCGGTCCCGTGGTGCCACCGAGCCGACGGGCGCCGCTCGCGGTGCGGCGTCCCGGCACCCGGGGGTGGGCCGCCCGCACGGCCCGGTGTGCGCCCGCGCCGGGGCGGCGCACCGGGCCGTGACGGTCAGCCGACCGAGCTGTACGCCACCACGCCGCGCAGCACCGCGTCCACGGCCTTGCGGGCGTTGCGCGCCACCGTGGAGTTCTCCCCGGGCGCCGCGGCCGCGATCTGGCCGAGCACGTCGATGACCTGCTTGCTCCAGCGCACGAAGTCGCCTGCCGGCATCTCCGCCTCGCGCAGCACCTCGTCCAGGCCCTTGCCCGAGGCCCACTGGTACGCGGCCCAGGCGAAGCCGAGGTCGGGCTCGCGCTGCCCCACGCCCTCCGCCTGGTTGATCCGGAACTCCTCCTCCAGCGCGTCCAGCCGGCCCCAGATGCGCACCATCTCACCGAGTGCGGCCTTCGCTCTGCCGGACGGGAGCTTCGGCGCCACCGCGTCGTCGGCCTGCCGCGCCTCGTACACCAGCGCCGAGACGCAGGAGGCCAGTTCGGCCGGGCTCAGCCCCTCCCACACTCCTTCACGCAGGCATTCACTGGCCAGCAGGTCCAACTCGCCGTAGAGCCTGGCGAGCCGCCGGCCGTGCTCGGTGACCTCGTTGCCGCGGAGGTAGTCCATCTCGGTCAGCAACGCGACGATGCGGTCGAAGGTACGGGCGATGGTGTTCGTCCGGCCCTCGATGCGGCGCTCCAACTGCCGGGTGTCGCGCTGGAGCCGGTGGTAGCGCTCGGCCCAGCGGGCGTGGTCCTCGCGCTCGTCGCAACCGTGGCAGGGATGGGCGCGGAGTTCCTTGCGCAGCCGGGCGATCTCGCGGTCGTCCGCGGCGGCGGCGCGCGGTTTGCGGTGCCGGTCGGGCACGATGTGCCCCGCCTTGGTCCGCAGGGCGGAGGCGAGGTCGCGCCGGGACTGCGGCGAGCGAGGGTTGAACGACTTGGGGATCCGCATCCGCTCCAACGGCTCGACGGGGACTGGGAAGTCCATCGACGCGAGCCGCTTGACCTGCCGCTCGGCCGTCAGCACCAGGGGGCGTGGTCCGTCGTGGTACTCGTACCCGCGGTGGCCGTTGGCCCGGCCCGCCGGCAGCCCGGGGTCGAGGACCAGCGCGAGCCCGGCGAACTTGCCGGTGGGTACGTGGATGACGTCGCCCGGCTTGAGCTTCTCCAGCGAGTCCGCGGCCGCCGCCCGGCGCTGGGCGGCGCCCTGCTTGGCCAGTTCGGTCTCACGGTCCTTCAGCTCACGGCGCAGCCGCGCGTACTCCTCGAAGTCGCCCAGGTGGCAGGCCATGCCCGCCCGGTAGCCCTCGAGTCCTTCCTCGTTGCGCTGCACCTGGCGCGAGATCCCGACGACCGACTTGTCCGCCTGGAACTGCGCGAAGGAGGTCTCCAGAAGCTCGCGCGAGCGGTGCCGGCCGAACTGCTGCACGAGGTTGACCGCCATGTTGTACGACGGCTTGAAGCTGGAGCGCAGCGGATAGGTGCGGGTGCCGGCGAGGCCGGCGAGCGCCCCCGGGTCCATCCCGCGCTGCCAGAGCACGACGGCATGGCCCTCCACGTCGATACCGCGTCGCCCCGCGCGTCCGGTCAGCTGGGTGTACTCGCCGGGGGTGATGTCGGCATGCTGCTCGCCGTTCCACTTGACGAGCTTCTCCAGAACGACGGACCTGGCCGGCATGTTGATGCCGAGGGCCAGGGTCTCGGTGGCGAAGACGGCCTTGACGAGGCCGCGGACGAAGAGTTCCTCGACGACTTCCTTGAACGTCGGGAGCATTCCGGCGTGATGCGCGGCTATGCCCCGCTCCAGGCCCTCCAGCCACTCGTAGTAGCCGAGGACGTGGAGGTCCTCACGCGGGATGGACGCCGTGCGCTCCTCGACGATCGCCCGTACCTCGACGCGGGCCTCCTCGTCGTTGAGCCGCAGCCCCGCGTACAGGCACTGCTGGACGGCGGCCTCGCAGCCGGCGCGGCTGAAGATGAAAGTGATGGCGGGCAGCAGCCCTTCCGCGTCCAGTCGCTCTATGACCTCGGGCCGCCCCGGGGTCCAGATGCGGCCGCGCTGCCGGCGCTCGCGCTCACGGTCGGCCTCGCGGACCATCTTGCCCCGGCGTCGGTCCCGCGGGTTGTACGTGCGCGAGTTCTCCATCCTGGCCAGGCGGACCAGGTCGGGGTTGACCTCCCGACGGGCCGCGCCGCGGCCGCCGTGGTCGGTCTCCTCCTCGAAGAGGTCGTACATCCGGCGCCCGGCCAGCACGTGCTGCCACAGGGGCACGGGGCGGGACTCGGAGACGATCACCTCGGTGTCGCCGCGGACGGTGTCCAGCCAGTCACCGAACTCCTCCGCGTTGGACACCGTCGCCGAGAGCGACACCAGCGTCACCGACTCGGGGAGGTGGATGATCACTTCCTCCCAGACGGCCCCGCGGAAGCGGTCGGAGAGGTAGTGCACCTCGTCCATGACCACATGGCCGAGGCCGTTCAACGACTGGGAGCCGGCGTACAGCATGTTGCGCAGGACCTCGGTGGTCATGACCACCACCGGTGCCTCGGAGTTGACGCTGTTGTCGCCGGTGAGCAGGCCGACCCTCCCGGGGCCGTACCGCTTCACCAGGTCCGAGTACTTCTGGTTGGACAGCGCCTTGATGGGGGTCGTGTAGAAGCACTTGCGCCCCTGGGTGAGGGCGAGGTGCACGGCGAACTCGCCGACGATCGTCTTGCCGGAGCCCGTGGGAGCCGCCACGAGTACGCCCTTGCCCGCCTCGAGCGCCTCGCAGGCCTCGATCTGGAAGGGGTCCAGCTCGAAGTCGTACATCTCGCGGAAGGGAGCGAGCGCGGTGGCCTGCTCGGCGGCGCGGGTCCGAGCAGCTGCGTATCGCTCAGCTGGTGAGAGGTCCTCTGTCATCTTGTGGTCGAGCCTACCCGCCGGGTCCGACAGTGGGCGCGATCTTATTCGAGCGCGAGCGGAGGCCCGGGACGGGCGTTCGGACGTGCCGCGCCCACACCCGCGGGACACCCCGGGCCCCGGGATGTCCGTCCATGATCAGGTGACGTCGTCGTAGCCGTTGATCCGGTCCCGGTCGCCGCTCTGCTGCTCGGGGAGCGCGCGGGCGGCGGGGACGGCCTCGACGTCGCCGACGGCCTCGGGCGTGAGGTCGAGCTCGGAGGCCTCGTCGTCGCTCAGGCCGGCGTCCGGGTTCCTGCGTCCGCGGCGGGCGTCGTTGAGGAAGGAGAAGCCCACGGCGAGGAAGTAGAGCACGGCCAGGGGGCCTGCCAGGAGCAGCATCGAGATCGGCTCACCACCCGGCGTGGCGATCGCGGCGAAGGCGGTGAGGCCGATGATCATTCCGCGCCACCAGCGGAGCATCCGCCTGCCGGTCAGCACACCGGTCATGTTGAGCAGGATCAGGAGCAGCGGGAGCTCGAAGGCGACGCCGAAGACGATCACCATGCGGGTGATCAGGTCCAGATAGTCGTCCAGCGGCAGCAGCGGCTTCGCGCCGGAAGGGGCGAAGCCGAGCATGATCTCGGCGGTCTGCGGCAGGATCGAGTACGCGAGGTAGGCGCCGCCCACGAAGAGCGGTACGCCGGCGGCCACGAAGCTCAGCGCATAGCGCTTCTCGTGGTTGTGCAGCCCGGGGGCGACGAAGGCCCAGAGCTGGTAGAGCCAGACCGGGGTCGCCGCCAGCACGCCCGCCATGAGGGCGACCTTCAGCGCGATGGTGAACGGCGAGAGGAGGCCCTGTGTCGTCATCTCGGCACAGAGCTGGCCGTTCCGCATGACGACCTGACCGTTCACGCAGCCGACCGACTCGAGGATCGGCCGCATCAGGAACTCGAAGATCTCCTTCTGGAAGAAGGCCGCGACGATCGTCACCACCACGATCGCCAGCACCGACTTCATCAGCCGGTTGCGCAACTCACGCAGGTGTTCTCCGAGAGGCATGCGCCCCTCGGCGTCCCTTTCCAGCTTGCGGGCAGACTTGAGCAACCCACTTCCTCGTCTCGTGCGGGAACCGTCGGGGGAACCGGGTCAGCTCTGGGTCGTGCGGTTCGGCTCCGAGACCGGACGGCTGCTCGTCACATCGCCGGGGGCGGCCTGGATGGTGCGAGGGACGTCCTTATGCGCGGCGGGGTCGGCGCCCGGCGTCGTCTGGCCGCCCGCCGGCTCGTCGTCCTTCTTCATCGCCTTGGCCTCGCTCTTCAGGATCCGGGCGGACTTGCCCAGCGAACGGGCCATGTCGGGCAGTTTCTTGGCGCCGAACAGCAACAGGATGACCACGATGATCAGGATGATCTCGAGGGGCTTCAGATTGCCGATCATGTGCGACTTCCTTCTCACTGAGGCGGCTGAAGGGCGGGCTGCCCGGGGGGCGGTCGGACAGGAGTCCGATCACCGACTTGACAGCGATCGTAACCCGCCGGAGTAAACGCAGGGCAATGCCCGCACGTACCGGCGATTGCGACCCGAACCGACAGCGGGTCCGCCACTGGCAGGGTACCTCCGGGTCGCCCGACGGAGGAGACCACCCGCCTCTACCTCAGCGCCTCGCCCGCGCGCGCCAGCCCCGCCGCCGCTCTCTCCAGGTCCTCCGCGGCACGGTCGACGCGTTCGGCGGTGGCGGCCACCTGCCGGCCCAGGCGCTGGGCCTCCAGGAAGACGCGGACGCCGAGGACGCCGAGGACGGCGATCCCGAGGAATCCCAGGGCGATGGCGAGCATGGGCCAGAACATGGGCAGAGCCTAGATGTCGGAGGGGTCAGACGGTGGAGTGGAGGCGCAGCGTCCGCACGCCGCCCCCGGTGAGGAGCTCGACTATCCGCTCCCCCGCGGGCTTACGGACGGCCGCCCCGCACTCGGGGCAGGTGAAGGAGTAGAAGGTGGTCCGCCTGCTCGCGCCGATCGCGAGGCACAACGCGCCCGCCGCGAGTTCGAAGCGGCCGCGGCAGTCGGGGCAGGCGGCCTTGAAGAGGATCGGGACCTTCGGCGCCCTAATTCCGGACAGAGCGGACATATCCCTCTTGGTTCCCATCGGTCGGCCGTCAGTCCTGACTGTCGTACGCGGCGAGCGCCTCACGCGCCGCCCGCCGGGCGCTCTCCGCGAGACCGGGCGGCGACACGATCCGGCCGTCGCGCCCCAGCCGGAGCGCGAGCCGCCGCAGGGACGCCGGGTCGGGGGTGCGCAGACTGATCCGCAATCCGCCGTCGGGCTGCTCCTCCGCGCTGTCGTGCGGGTAGTACTCGGCCACCCAACGGCCTCCCGGGCCGACCTCGACGACGACCTCGGGATCCTCCGCCGAGGGCTGCACCAGCCCCTCGGACAGATCGCGCAGCTCCGTCTCCGGCGGTGCCGACGGCTCGTCCAGCAGCCGGATCTCGGCCACCCGGTCGAGCCGGAAGGTCCGGCGCGCCTCGGAGAGGTAGCACCAGCCCTCCATGTACGTGTGGCCGACGGCGAAGAGCCGGATCGGGTCGACCTCTCGCTCGGTGAGCTCGTCCCGCGCCGGGGAGTAGTAGCGGAGCCACAGTCTGCGGCGCTCCGAGATGGCGCGGTCGACGTCGGCGAAGACACCCCCCTCGGATTCGAAGGTCACGGAGAGCCGGGAGCTGGCGCCCGCGGACTCACCGGCCGCGGCCTCCAGCTTCGCGGTGGCCCGCACCAGCGCCTCGCGGTCGCCCTCCCGCAGTCCGGGCAGCGTCGCGACGGCCCGCGCGGCGACCAGGAGCGCGGTCGCCTCGTCGGCGGCCAGCCGGAGCGGCTCGGCGACATCGTCGGGGTTGTGCCACCAGATGCGCTCACCGTCGGTGTCGATGTCGAGGAGATCGCCGCCGCGGAAGCTGGTCCCGCACATGGGCAGCACGTCGAGGTCGGAGATCAGCTCGTCCTCGGTGATCCCGAAGGCCCGGGCGACGTCCCCGACACGCGCCCCGGGACGTTCACGCAGGTAGGTCACCAGCGAGAGCATCCGCCGGGTCTGGTCGATGGCGTTCGCGGCCATGCCTGTACGAGTCTCCCTCAGCCCTTGGCCACGGCGCGCAGCCGGTCCACCACATCGGCCCGCAGATCCGCGGGTTCGAGCACGACGACGTCCGGTCCGAACTCCACCAGCCAGGCGTCCAGCCCGTGCCCGTACGGAATCTCCAACTCGTCCCAGCCGTCGCCGAGTTCCCGGACGGACGAGGCGCGGGCGCGCAGCGGGTAACCCGCGTCCGCACGCAGCCTGATCCGCGCGGACCTGGTGGCGGTCTCGCCGGCCCAGCTCTCGACCGTCTCGCGCACCGTGACCACGTCGGGCACCGGCGCGGTGAAGGAGCCGGCGCGGGAGCGGACCTTCCCGGTGATGCGGGAGAGGCGGAAGACCCGCTCGGCACCGCGGTCGCGGTCCCAGCCCGCGAGGTACCAGTGCCCTCGCCAGCACTCCAGCGTCCAGGGCTCGACATGGCGGGTCTCGGGGCGCACGGCGTTGGACTTGCGGTAGTCGAAGACGACGGGGCGCCGGTCCCGGCAGGCGAGCATCAAGGGCTCGAAAGCCGCCTCGTGGACGGGGATGCGCGGCTCGAGGGCGCCGTGCTGGGCTTCGTACAGGTCCTCCGCCTCCGGCATCCCGGCGGCGCGCAGTTTCTGCAGGGCTCCGCTGGCCGCTCCGGCGAGCCGTGCCTGCTGCCAGACCCTGGCGGCCAGGCCCAGCGCCGCCGCCTCCTCGGCGTCGAGGGTGATGGGGGGCAGCCGGTTGGAGTCGCGGCGGGCGAGATAGCCGGTCTCGCCGTCGAGGTTGTCCACCGTGGCGATGACGAGACCGAGTTCGCGAAGGTCGTCCTTGTCGCGCTCGAACATCCGGTTGAAGGCGTCGTCGGAGGCGGCTTCCAGGTAGGCCTCGATGGAGCCGCGCAGCTCCCGCTTGCTGAGCGGTCGCCGTGTCCCGAGCAGACACAGCGCCAGGTTCATCAGCCGCTCGGCCTTGGCAATGGCCATCGACGCCCTTCCGCCCTTCCTCACCGTTCTTCTGATCGTCGAACCTACCGCTACGGAGCGTCGTCGCAAAAGCGCGGGGCCCATGCCCGTACGGGCATGGGCCCCACCGGACCGCTTGCGATCAGATCGCGACCAGGTCGCAGACGAAGATCAGCGTCTCGCCCGGGGCGATACGGCCGCCACCGGCACCGCGGTCGCCGTAGGCGAGGTGTGCCGGGATGGTCAGCTGGCGGCGGCCGCCGACCTTCATGCCCTGCACTCCCTTGTCCCAGCCCTGGATGACCTGGCCGACGCCGAGCTGGAACTGCAGCGGGGTGCCGCGGTTCCAGGAAGCGTCGAACTCCTCGCCCGTGGAGAAGGCCACGCCCACGTAGTGGACGGAGACGGTGTCGCCCGCCTTGGCCTGGGGCCCGTCGCCCTCCCAGATGTCCTTGATCTCAAGGTCGGCCGGCGGCTCGCCGCCCGGGAAGTCGATCTCGGGCTTCTCGATGCTCACGTGTTGCTCCTTGCGTTCTCTGTGCGAGTCAACGCTGACAGTCTTACAGAACCGCCAGGATGTCGACGGAGAAGACCAGCGTGGACTTCGCCGGGATGGGGCCCTGGGCCTGGTCGCCGTAGGCCATGTCCGGCGGCGCCACGAGCAGCACCCGGCTGCCGACCTTCTTGCCCTCCAGGCCCTTCGACCAGCCGGGGATCACGCCGGAGAGCGGGAAGGTGACGGGAGCACCCTTGGAGTAGCTGCTGTCGAACTCCTTGCCGTCCTTCCAGAGGACGCCCTTGTACTGGACGGCCACCGTGTCGTCGGCCTTGACCGCGGGACCGCTGCCCTCGATGACGTAGTTGGAGACCAGCTTGGTCGGGGCGGGCTTCTTCGGCACGGTGATCGAGGGCGCCTTGCCGTCGGTGTTCGTCCCGACCTTGGGCAGGTCGATGTTGTCCTGGGCGACCTCGGTGCCCTTGGCGGACACGGGGAGCGTCGTGCCCTTGACGATGTCCATGACGAACACGAGCGTGGCGTTCGGCGGGATGTCGCCCTGACCGCTGCTGCCGTAGGCGAGCGACGGCGGGATGGCCACCTCGAGACGGCTGCCGACCTTCTTTCCGTCGAGGGCCTTCTGCCAGCCCTCGATGACACCGCCGCCACCGATCGTCACGGCGAAGGGCTCGCCCCGGTCGAAGCTGTTGTCGAACGGCTTGTCGCCGTCCCACACCTGGCCGAGGTAGTCGACCTGGGCCTGGTCGCCCTTCTTGAGGACCTGGCCCTTGCCCTCGCTGAGGACCTCGACCTTGAGGTCCTTGGGCGGCTCGCCCTCGCCCTTGGCGAGCGTGGGCTTCTCGCCGAAATCGGCACCCGCGGTGATGGCGGGCAGCCCGTTCGACGGCTGGGCGGAAGTGGAGCCCTTGTCGTCGCCGCAGGCCGCTGTGGAGAGCAGCAGCAGGGGCACGACGAGCAGGCCGGCAAGTCGGCGCACGTGTTCCTCAGATCTCAGACGGCACATCGGTCGGTCGACACTCTAGGCCGTGCCGCGGGCCCCGTACGCGAAACGTACGGGGCCCGGGTGACGTTCCCGGCCCGCCCCGCCGCCTGCGGCGGGGCGGGACCGGCCGCTACATACCGGCGATCAGCTTCTCCACCCGGTCGTCGACGGAACGGAACGGGTCCTTGCACAACACGGTGCGCTGCGCCTGGTCGTTGAGCTTGAGGTGCACCCAGTCGACGGTGAAGTCCCGCCGCTGCTCCTGGGCCCGGCGGATGAAATCGCCGCGCAGCCGCGCCCTCGTGGTCTGCGGGGGCACGGACTTGCCCTCGAAGATCTTGAGGTCGTTGCAGATCCGGGTGGCCTGACCCTTCTTCTCCAGCAGGTAGTAGAGCCCGCGCCTGCGGTGGATGTCGTGGTACGCGAGGTCTATCTGAGCGACCCTCGGGTGGGACATCGTCATGTTGTGCTTGGCCCGGTACCGCTCGATGAGCTTGTACTTCATCACCCAGTCGATCTCGGTACCGATCCGGTCGAGGTCCTCCTGCTCGATGGCGTCGAGGGTGCGGCCCCAGAGCTCCAGGACCTGCGCCACCGTGCCGGTGCGGATGCCCCGGCGGTCCACGAAGTCCACGGCCTTCTCGTAGTACTCGCGCTGGACCTCCAGGGCGGAGGCCTCTCGGCCGCTGGCCAGACGCACCTTGCGGCGGCCGGTGATGTCGTGGCTCACCTCGCGGATGGCGCGGATCGGGTTCTCCAGCGTCAGGTCGCGCATGACCGTGCCCGCCTCGATCATGCGCAGCACCAGGTCGGTGGCGCCGACCTTGAGCAGCATCGTCGTCTCCGACATGTTGGAGTCGCCGACGATGACGTGCAGGCGGCGGTAGCGCTCGGCGTCCGCGTGCGGCTCGTCCCGGGTGTTGATGATGGGCCGGGAGCGGGTGGTCGCGGAGCTGACGCCCTCCCAGATGTGCTCGGCACGCTGGCTGACGCAGAACACCGCGCCGCGCGGGGTCTGGAGGACCTTTCCCGCCCCGCAGAGCAGCTGGCGGGTGACGAGGAACGGGATCAGGATGTCCGCGAGCCGGGAGAACTCTCCGTGCCGTGCCACGAGGTAGTTCTCGTGGCACCCGTAGGAGTTTCCGGCCGAATCGGTGTTGTTCTTGAAGAGATAGACGTCGCCCGCGATTCCCTCCTCGTGCAGGCGGCGTTCGGCGTCGACGAGCAGGCCTTCGAGGATGCGCTCCCCGGCCTTGTCGTGGGTGACGAGTTCGGTCACGTTGTCGCATTCGGGAGTTGCGTATTCCGGATGCGAACCCACGTCGAGGTAGAGGCGGGCCCCGTTGCGCAGGAAGACATTGCTGCTGCGGCCCCATGACACGACTCGGCGGAAGAGGTAGCGCGCCACTTCGTCAGGTGACAGTCGGCGCTGTCCCCTGAACGTGCACGTGACGCCGTACTCGTTCTCCAGCCCGAAAATGCGGCGGTCCATGAGGGAACATTACGCCCGATGGCCTGAGCTGAAACCGGGTTCGACGGCACCGCTTCGATCATTTTCATCCGCGGACGCCGCGACCGCGCCGCGGCCGGGAGCTGCGAGGAACCGTCCGGTGGCCAGCAGAACGACCAGTGCGGTGATCCCGCCGCAGCCGGCGACGGCGAAACCGGCGGTGGTCCCGCCGAATTCCACGGCCGGGCCGGCGGCGGCCGTGCCGACGGCCGCACCGACACCGAAGGTGGTCACCAGCCAGGAGAACGCCTCGGTGACGGTCCCGCGGGGCGCGTGCCGGTCGACGACGATGAAGGCGCAGGCGATCGCGGGTGCGAGGAACAGCCCCGAGACGACACCGAGCGCGGTCATCGCGGGAACGCCCGGGGTGAGCATCAGTGGCAGATAGCCCAGGGCCAGCAGCCCCGTGATGACCCGCAGCCGCCGCTCGGGCGCGCCGGCCCAGTCGCGCGCACCGTAGGCGACGCCGCCGACCAGGGCGCCGAGACCCAGGGCCGCCATGAACCATCCGTACACCGCGTCACCACCGCGGCCGTCGGCGTAGGCGAAGGCGGCGACCGTGATCGAACCGAGGGCCAGGCCGACGAAGAAGAAGGAGCCGAGCAGGGCGAGCAGCCCCGGTGAGCGCAGAGCGCCGAGCCAGTGGGCCTCGCGGGGCGCGGAGCGCCAGGCCCGGGAGGGCCCGGAGACCACCACGGAGAGTGCGCCGAGCACGCCCAGTGCGTTGACGACGAGCAGCGAGGCGGCCGGCGACATCAGCCAGACCAGCAGCGTGACCAGCAGCGGACCGACTGTGAACATGACTTCCTGGGCTATCGCGTCCATGGCGTAGGCACGGTGCACCCGGTCCTCCCGGTGGCCGAGGACGTCCGGCCAGAGGGCGCGGAGCCCGCCTTCGAGCGGCGGGGTGAAGAACCCGGCGACGGCGACGGCGGCGTAGGCCACGGGGAGCGAGCCGATGCCCGCCACGGCGAGCGCGGCCATGCCGAGACCGGACAGGACGGCGGCGGGGAGCTGGACACGGGGCTGCCCGTGCAGGTCGACCATGCGGCCGAGGAGCGGCTGGCCCACGGCGGTGGTCAGTCCGTAGACGGCCGCGAGGGCGCCGGCGAGGGTGTAGCTCCCGCCCTCGGCCCGGGTGAAGAGCACGATCGCGATGTGCGCGACTCCGTTCGGCAGCCGGCCCACGAGCGTGCCTGCGAGCAGGCGTGCCGCGTGGGGGGCCTTGAGGATGTCCACGTACCCGGATGCTCCGGCGCCCATCGCTTCCGCCTCTTCGCTCCCGCCCTGGCCGGCTCGCGTCCGGACCAGGGAAGTTTTACGTATAACTTGATGCGTCATACGTACCATGTCAGAAGCCGCGAGTCCACTCCCGCGGCGCAGGGGACCGAGCGCGGAGGCGAGTGTGCAGACCCGGGAGCCCGCCGCCGGCGGAGCACGACCGACCAGCAGGGACGTGGCGCGCGCGGCCGGGGTGTCCCAGGCCACGGTGTCGCTGGTGCTGGGCGGGAAGTGGCGCGGCCGGGTGTCCGAGCGCACCGCCGGGCTGGTGCGCGACGCGGCGTCCGACCTCGGCTACCGGCCGAATCTCGCCGCGCGCAATCTGCGGCTCGGCCGGACGCGGACGGCTCTGCTGGTGGTGCCCGCCCTGACCAACGAGTTCTTCGCACGCGTGTACGGGGGCGCCGCCGCGGTGGCCGCCGAGCACGGCTTCGGTGTGGTGCTGTACCCCTCCCCCGAGGGCGTGGGACCCGCCCGGGACCCCTTCGCGTCCGCGCGTGCCGCCCTGGACGGGGTGATCGCCTCCTCGATGGCGGTCGGGGCGCTGGACGCGATCCGCGGATCCGATCTGCCGCTGGTGATGCTGGACAGCGACCCTTCGGACCAGGGGTCCGCGGCCCATGTGAACCTGGACGTCGCGGACGGCATGCGGCAGGTGACGGACCATCTGCTCGGCCTCGGGCACCGTCGTTTCGTCCATCTCGCCTCCGCGGTGCCGTCCTGGACCTTCGAGGTACGGGCCCGGGCCCTGGAGGCGGCCCTGCGGACGGTGCCGGAGGCGGAGCTGCGGACGGTCCCGTCGCCGCTCGACGTGTCCGGTGCGCTGACGGCGGCGGGGCGCACGCTGACCGGTCCGGGACCGCGGCCCACCGCCCTGGTCTGCGACGACGACATCCTCGCGGCCGGCGCCTGCAAGGCGGTCCGCCGCCTGGGGCTCCGGGTACCGGAGGACGTCTCGGTGACCGGTTTCGACGATCTGGCCCTGGCGACGGCGGTGGAGCCGGAGCTCACCACGGTCCGCCTCCCGGCCGAACGGATCGGCCAGGCCGGCATGACCGCGCTCCTCGACGTCCTCTCGTCCCGCCCCCCGGCGTCCGGCGCCCTCCCGGTCACCCTCGTCCCCAGGGGCTCCACGGGCCCCGCAGCGAGGGCCTGAGGGCGCGCCCGCACACCTGCCCGGAGGGGGGCCTCGCGCACAGGGGGCCGCGGGGACGCGTCAGCGGCCCCTGACCGTGCCGTGGCCCCGCCCGCACACGCCCGCGCCCCGCCCGCGGGTCACGGGCGTGTGCGGGCGGGAGAAGAGAACGGACGGAGCCGCGGGCTACGCCTCGTCCTCCGGGGTCTCCTCGTCCGACGGGGCCTCCGTCGGAGCCGCGGCGGCGTCGTCGGCCCCGAGCAGGCGGGAGAGCTGGCGGCCCACGATCCGCTTGAACTTGCGCTGCTGGGGACGGGTGCGGTCCAGGACCGCGACCTCCAGGCGCTCCGCGGGGATCTGCCGTTCGCCGCCGTTGGTGTCACGGGACAGGGCCTGCACCGCTAGCTTCAGCGCCTCCGCGAGGGACATCCCGTCCCGGTGCCGCTGGTCGAGGAAGGAGCTGATCTGCTCGGCGTTGCCGCCGACCGCGACCGAGCCGTGCTCGTCCACGATCGAGCCGTCATGCGGCAGCCGGTAGATCTGGTCACCCTCCGGCGACGTGCCCACCTCGGCGACGACCAGTTCGACCTCGTACGGCTTCTCGCCGGCGCTGGAGAAGATCGTGCCCAGCGTCTGCGCGTAGACGTTCGCGAGGCCGCGGGCCGTCACGTCGTCGCGGTCGTAGGTGTAGCCGCGCAGGTCGGCGTAGCGGACGCCGCCGATGCGCAGGTTCTCGTACTCGTTGTACTTGCCGGCCGCGGCGAAGCCGATCCGGTCGTAGATCTCGCTGAACTTGTGCAGCGCGCGGGACGGGTTCTCGCCGACGAAGACGATGCCGTCGGCGTACTGCATCACGACCAGGCTGCGGCCGCGCGCGATGCCCTTGCGGGCGTATTCCGCCCGGTCGGCCATCGCCTGCTGTGGTGAGACATAGAACGGCGTCGACACCGGCTATCCGTCCCTTTCTGTCAGTGGCGAGGAGTCACCGCCCAGCGGTGTCCTGGGGAACATCAGAGCAGCGAGGCCCTCGGGCCGTCGGGCTGCTCCCTCCGGCGCTCCAGGACCGCGTGGGCGATCTCGGAGGTCTCGGCCTCGGTCAGCTTGCGGAAGCCCTCGTCGGTGATGACGGTGACGATCGGGTAGATACGGCGGCCCACGTCGGGCCCGCCCGTGGCGGAGTCGTCGTCGGCCGCGTCGTAGAGCGCCTGGATGACCAGCGTGAGCGCCTGCTCCTCGGTCAGGTCCTCGCGGAAGAGCTTCTTCATGGACCCGCGGGCGAAGATCGACCCGGAACCCGTCGCGGCGTAGCCGTGCTCCTCGGAACGACCGCCGGTGACGTCGTACGAGAAGATCCGGCCCTTCTCCCGGTCGACGTCCCAGCCGGCGAAGAGCGGGACCACCGCGAGGCCCTGCATGGCCATGCCGAGATTGCTGCGGATCATCGTGGACAGACGGTTCGCCTTGCCCTCGAGGGAGAGCTGGGCCCCCTCCACCTTCTCGAAGTGCTCCAGCTCGAGCTGGAACAGCTTGACCATCTCCACCGCCAGGCCCGCGGTGCCGGCGATGCCGACGGCGGAGTACTCGTCGGCCGGGAAGACCTTCTCGATGTCGCGCTGGGCGATCATGTTGCCCATGGTGGCCCGCCGGTCACCGGCGAGCACCACGCCGCCGGGGAAGGACGCGGCGACGATCGTCGTGCCGTGGGGTGCCTCGATCACGCCCTGCACCGGGGGCAGGACACGCTTGCCCGGGAGCAGTTCGGGGGAGTGCTCGCCGAGGAAATCCATGAACGACGACGAGCCGGGCGTCAGGAAGGCTGCCGGCAGACGCCCGGTGCTACGAGGGTTGGCTTCCACGCGTTTCCTTCCGGATAGGCGGCGGCCCGCCTGCTGACGAGCCGCGGGCCGATCTTGCATGCACTGCACGGACACTACCCGTGCCGTAGCCGGTCATCCGTCCCGGCACCGGCCGCCTTGCGCGGACCGCTGCCGGGAACGGAGGACGGGGCTGTCCCAACGGGAGCCGGGGGCGCTACTCGCCGCCCTTCTGCACGAAACTCCGCACGAAGTCCTCCGCGTTCTCCTCGAGGACGTCGTCGATCTCGTCGAGCACGGAGTCGACATCGTCGGACAGCTTCTCCTGGCGCTCCTTGAGGTCCTCGGAGGCCTGCGCGTCCTGCGCCTGCTCCTCGACATCCTCGGTGGAGCGCGTGGCCCGCTGCTGCCCGCCGCCGGTGTCCTTGGTCGCCATATCCCTCACCCCGCTCGGTTCGCCCGCTTGGTTCGGACTCAAGATCAGACCCTACAAGGAGGGTCCGACATCGGCCCCGCACTTTCCTCAACGTCCGGGGCCCACCTCCATGATTCCCGGACGCGGGCCGTTTCAGCCCCCGGAGAGGACACGGACCAGGTCCTCCGCCGTCCGGCACCGGTCAAGGAGCTCCTTGACATGGTTACGTGTACCACGCAACGGTTCCAGCGTCGGTACGCGCTGCAGGGAGTCCCGGCCCGGCAGATCGAAGATCACCGAGTCCCAGGAGGCGGCCGCCACGTCGTCCGCGTACTGCTCCAGGCAGCGGCCGCGGAAGTACGCCCTGGTGTCCTCAGGAGGCTTGCTCTCGGCCCGCTCGACGTCGGGCTCGTCCAGGAGCCGCTTCATCTTGCCGCGGGCCGCCAGGCGGTTGTAGAGCCCCTTCTCGGGGCGCACGTCCGCGTACTGCAGGTCGACGAGGTGCAGCCGGGCCGCGTCCCAGTCGAGGTCGTCGCGCCTGCGGTAGCCCTCCAGGATCTCCCGCTTGGCGACCCAGTCCAGCTCCCCTGACAGGCTCATCGGGTCGTTCTCGAGCCGGTTGAGCGTGTCCTCCCAGCGCACCAGGACGTCCTTGGTCTGCTCGTCCGCGTCCGCGCCGAAGCGGTCCTCGACGTACTTGCGCGCCAGTTCGAAGTACTCCATCTGCAACTGGACCGCGGTGAGTGTCCGCCCGCTGCGCAGCGTGACCAGCCGCTGCAGCGTCGGGTCGTGGGAGACCTGGTGCAGCGTGCGCACGGGCTGGTCGACGGCCAGGTCGACGTTGATGAAACCGTCCTCGATCATCGACAGCACCAGCGCGGTCGTACCGAGCTTGAGGTAGGTCGAGATCTCGGACAGGTTCGCGTCGCCGATGATCACATGGAGCCGGCGGTACTTCTCCGCGTCGGCGTGCGGCTCGTCCCGGGTGTTGATGATGGGCCGCTTCAGGGTGGTCTCCAGGCCCACCTCCACCTCGAAGTAGTCGGCCCGCTGGCTGATCTGGAAGCCGTGCTCGTGGCCGTCCTGGCCGATCCCGACCCGGCCGGCCCCGGTCACGACCTGGCGGGACACGAAGAACGGCGTCAGGTGCCGCACGATGTCCGAGAAGGCGGTCTCCCGCTTCATCAGGTAGTTCTCGTGCGTGCCGTAGGACGCGCCCTTGTTGTCGGTGTTGTTCTTGTACAGGTGGATGGGCTGGGCGCCGGGCAGCTGGGCCGCGCGCTCGGCCGCCTCCGCCATGATCCGCTCGCCGGCCTTGTCCCAGAGCACGGCGTCGCGGGGGTTGGTGACCTCGGGGGCGCTGTACTCGGGATGGGCGTGGTCCACGTAGAGCCGGGCGCCGTTGGTGAGGATCACGTTGGCCAGGCCGATGTCCTCGTCGGTGAGCTGGCTGGAGTCGGCCGCCTCACGGGCCAGGTCGAAGCCCCTGGCGTCGCGCAGGGGATTCTCCTCCTCGAAGTCCCAGCGGGCGCGGCGCGCCCGGTGCATCGCCGCCGCGTAGGCGTTGACGATCTGGGACGAGGTGAGCATGGCATTGGCGTTCGGGTGGCCGGGGACGGAGATCCCGTACTCCGTCTCGATGCCCATTACTCGCCGTACGGTCATGCGGCCCTCCTTGCCCGGCGGCGCTCCCGTCCGGGAGCGGCGCTCAAGTACCGCTCGTTCTCCGTTGCGTGTGCGGTGCCCGTCCCCGCACGGCGCGACGCGGCGGTACGGACGAGCCTAGAACGCCTCTGCGCTGGTGGGGAGATCAATTCGGTCATTGCCCTGTGTGGTGCGATTACCCGTCCGGAACCCTTCGGAAAGCAGCCGGCTGCGGATGCCCTCCCCCGTTTTCCAAGGGGAGCCCCAGGACATCCGCAGCCGGGCTGCGATCTACAGGTACTGACCGGTGTTCGCCACCGTGTCGATGGAGCGTCCGGTGTCCGCGCCCTGCTTTCCGGTGACGAGGGTGCGGATGAACACGATCCGCTCGCCCTTCTTTCCGGAGATCCGGGCCCAGTCGTCCGGGTTCGTGGTGTTCGGCAGGTCCTCGTTCTCCTTGAATTCGTCGACGCAGGCCTGGAGCAGGTGCGCGACGCGGAGACCCTTCTGGTCGTGGTCGAGGAACGCCTTGATGGCCATCTTCTTCGCCCGGTCCACGATGTTCTGGATCATGGCGCCGGAATTGAAGTCCTTGAAGTAGAGGACTTCCTTGTCGCCGTTGGCGTACGTGACCTCGAGGAAGCGGTTCTCCTCGGATTCCGCGTACATCTGCTCCACGACCGACTGGATCATGCCCTGGACGGCCGCTTCCTTGGAACCGGTGTGCTCGGAGAGGTCGTCCGCGTGCAGCGGCAGCGACGGCGTGAGGTACTTCGCGAAGATGTCCTTCGCCGCCTCCGCGTCCGGGCGCTCGATCTTGATCTTGACGTCGAGCCGGCCGGGCCGCAGGATCGCGGGATCGATCATGTCCTCGCGGTTGGAGGCGCCGATCACGATCACGTTCTCCAGGCCCTCCACGCCGTCGATCTCGGCGAGCAGCTGGGGAACGATCGTGTTCTCGACGTCCGAGCTGACACCGGAGCCGCGGGTGCGGAAGAGGGACTCCATCTCGTCGAAGAAGACGATGACGGGCGTGCCCTCACCGGCCTTCTCACGCGCGCGCTGGAAGACCAGGCGGATGTGCCGCTCGGTCTCGCCGACGTACTTGTTGAGGAGCTCGGGGCCCTTGATGTTGAGGAAGTAGCTCTTCCCCGCGGGCTGACCGGTCACCTCGGCGACCTTCTTGGCAAGGGAGTTGGCGACGGCCTTCGCGATCAGCGTCTTGCCGCATCCGGGCGGGCCGTAGAGCAGGATGCCCTTCGGCGGCCGCAGTTCGTGCTCCTTGAAGAGGTCGGGGTGGAGGTACGGGAGCTCGACGGCGTCCCGGATCATCTCGATCTGACCCCCGAGGCCGCCGATCTTGTCGTAGTCGACGTCCGGGACCTCTTCGAGGACCAGCTCCTCGACCTCGCTCTTGGGCACGACCTCGTACACGTACCCGGACCTGGACTCGAGCAGCAGGGCGTCGCCGGGGCGGATGGTGACGTCCAGCAGCGGCTCGGCGAGCCGCACCACCCGTTCCTCGTCGGTGTGCCCGATCACCAGGGCCCGCTCGCCGTCCTCGAGGATCTCCTTGAGGGTGACGATGTCCCCGGTGCGCTCGAACTCCATGGCCTCGACCACGTTGAGCGCCTCGTTGAGCATGACCTCCTGGCCGCGCCGGAGCTCTTCGGCCTCGACGCCGGGGCTGACGTTCACCCGGAGCTTGCGGCCGCCGGTGAAGATGTCGGCGGTGCCGTCCTCGTTGGCCTGCAGGAAGACACCGAAGCCGGCCGGCGGCTGCGCGAGCCGGTCGACCTCTTCCTTGAGGGCCACGATCTGGTCTCGGGCCTCACGGAGCGTGTTCGCCAGTCGTTCGTTCTGCGCGGACACGCCGGCCAGGTTCGTCTGCAGCTCGACGATCCGCTCCTCGAGAATCCTCGTATGACGCGGAGAGTCGGCGAGCTTGCGGCGCAGGACGGCGATTTCCTGCTCGAGATAGGCGACCTGGCCGGCGGGGTCTTCAGACCCCCGCCCCGGCCGGAAGCCGCGGTTGTTGTCGTCGTCGTGGGCTGCCACGGTCCTCACCTCCTCCAAGGGGAGCTGGACGCTTCCTGACCCTACCTGGGTGGGTGGTGATTGAAACCCCTAGATCACAAAGACGGAAGGGGTGTGTCCGATCTTCACCCTTGCGCTGCCCCTCACGCCAGGGGAATACCCACCCATCAACATCGGAAAGCGGGCGGTTGTATGGTCGGAACGGTCAACACCCGTCAGGGCTGGCCCGTATTGATACACACACGGCTTGATGCACACCGCGCAGGAACGGCAGGCGACATGAACGAGGCTCTCGAAGTCTGGATCGACCAGGAGCTGTGCACCGGCGACGGCATCTGCGCCCAGTACGCGCCCGAGGTCTTCGAGCTGGACATCGACGGCCTGGCCTACGTGAAGAGCGCCGACGACGAGCTGCTGCAGGACCCGGGAGCCACAACACCCGTACCGCTGCCGCTGCTGACCGACGTCATCGATTCGGCCAAGGAGTGCCCCGGCGACTGCATCCATGTACGCCGCGTCTCGGACAGGACCGAGGTGTACGGGCCCGACGCCGAGTAGCCCCGCCCCGCGGACCGTGGGTGACCCCTCACATACTCCCGGTGGCATCCCCGTCCACGCCGGACTCGACGAACTTCCCCCCGCTCCACTGCCACTTGACCGTCTCCCGCTCGTCCGGGCAGCAGCGCGGTACGTCCGGTGACGAATACCCGAGGAGTTCGGCCGTGACGACTCCGTCACGGACGGCGAGCTCACCGACGCTCTGCCGTCGCGCGGGCTCCAGCAGGGTGGCGACGACGCGGGACTCCCCGGCGCGGGACCGGGCCAGTACGTAGACCCCGCTGGGCGGGGTGCCGGAACCGGCCTCGCAGCGCGCCGCCACGACCGTCTCCCGGGCGCCGTCGCCGTCCAGGTCTCCGGTGGCCCGCCCGACCACCACGGTCTGCGCCCCGCCGCACTCCAGGGGCAGCGCGACGCCGTCGGCGTCGGGGGCGGGCGCCGGAGCGGCGGCCGCCGCGGCGGTTTCCCGGCTCCCGGGCTGGCCCGCTCGGGCGTGGTCCGGCTGCAGCAGTCCCGCCAAGGCGACGACCGCGGACATCGCCGTCGCGGTGGCCAGCCAGTGCACCGGGCGGGCGTGGGTGTGCGCGAGATCCGGGACGGCGGAGGTCTGCACCGAGGCGTCTCCTGTGAGCAGCGGTTCCGGTGGGGTGCCCGCATCGTGCCACACGTCACAGGGCACGGGAACGGCGGGGTGCGAAACCGCCGTGGCGAAAAACCGGTGCAATCCGCCCGGCGCGATCCAACGCGTCGGGGCCACTGTCGAGTTCCCCCGCGGTGACCGGAAGTCGGCTTGGGTGCGGGAGTGTTGTGAAAACGCCTCCGCCCCGCGCCCGGATCCGGGCGCGGGGCGGTCGCTGACGGGTGCTCAGCCCTTGTTGGGGCCCTCGTAGTCCTCGCCGTAGGCGCCCTTGGCGGGCCTGCGGCGGCGCATCGGCGGCTCCACGCCGTCCGCGAGCCGGCGGGCGGTGACCAGGAAGCCGGTGTGGCCGATCATCCGATGGTCCGGCCGCACGGCCAGCCCCTCGACGTGCCAGTTGCGGATCATGGACTCCCACGGCTGCGGCTCGGCGTAGCAGCCGATCTCGCGGACGGACTCGACGGTCCGGGCGAGCTGCGTGGTGGTCGCCACGTAGCAGCACAGGATGCCGCCGGGGACGAGCGCCTTGGAGACGGCCTCCAGGCACTCCCAGGGCGCGAGCATGTCCAGGATGACGCGGTCGACGTCGGCGTCCGAGAGGTTGTCCTGCAGGTCCCCCACGGTCAGCGTCCAGGCCGGGTGCGGTCCGCCGAAGTAGCGCTCGACGTTGCCCTTGGCGATCTCCGCGAAGTCCTCACGGCGCTCGTAGGAGTGCAGCATGCCGTCGTCGCCGATGGCGCGCAGCAGGAAGGCGCTCAGCGAGCCCGAGCCGACACCCGCCTCCACGACGCGGGCCCCGGAGAAGATGTCGGCGAAGGCCAGGATCTGCCCCGCGTCCTTGGGGTAGACCACGGCTGCGCCGCGGGGCATGGACAGGACGTAGTCGGGGAGCAGGGGGCGCAGCGCGAGGTAGGCGACGTTTCCCGTGGTACGGACAACACTGCCCTCGGGGGCGCCGATCAGCTCGTCGTGCGGGAAGGAACCCTTGTGGGTGTGGAAGTTCTTCCCGGCCTCGAGCGTGAACGTGTAGTGGCGTCCCTTGGGATCGGTGAGCTGGACCTGGTCCCCGACCTTGAAGGGCCCGCGACGGCGGGCGGCACCGGTCGGTTCGGACATGTGACCAGTGTATGGGGTGCGGGAAGCCGCCCGTGCCACGAGGTTCAGGAGCCGGGGCGGGCCATCGCGGCCACGAAGGCCCGCTCGACGTCCGCCGTGGAGAGCACTCCGTAGATCTCCCCGGTCTCCTCCACCACCAGGTACTCGGTGGCCGGATTCGCGCGCAGCCGGTCCAGCAGTGCCTCGCCGGCGAGTTCGGCGGGGACCTTCATGCCGTCCGTGAGGTCCTGGGCGAGACCGCCGACGGCGACCCAGGGACGGCGGTGTTCGGGGACGCCGACGATCGCGGCCTCGCGGACGAGGGCGGTCGGGTCGCCGTGCCCGTCGACCACGACGAGGGCGCGGGCGCCGGCCTCGTTGGCGCGCCGCAGCGCCTCGGACAGCGGGGTGTCCGAGCCGACGGGGACGGCCCGCCGGGTGAGGGCCCGGGCACGCAGTTCGGGCAGGTGCTCCCGCAGGCGGGCCATGCGCAGGCTGTTGCCCGCACCGGTCCAGATGATCGCGGCGAGGATGGCGGCGAGCAGGGCGTCGGTGACGGTCTCCATGCCGCCGATGTCCTCGGTGGGGTTGCCGAGGGCGCCGGTGTGGGTGAGGAGGGGCAGTCCGATCAGTACGGCGACGGCGAGGGCGCGGCCGACCCAGGCGGCGGCGACGGTTCCGCTCATCGCCCTGCCCGTGATCTTCCAGACGACCGCGCGCAGCATCCGGCCGCCGTCCAGCGGCAGTCCGGGGAGCAGGTTGAAGGCGGCGACGATGAGGTTGGAGATCATCAGCCCCGCCAGCAGCACGCCCGGTACCGTACCGGGCTCGACGGCCCGCATACCGGCGTAGAAGACGGCGGCGAGAACGAGCGACAGCAACGGCCCGACGAACGCGAGGACGAACTCCCGGCCCGGGGTCTCCGACTCCTTCTCGATCTCCGAGACTCCGCCGAAGAACTGGAGCTGGATCCGCCGCACGGGCAGCTTGTAGCGCAGCGCCACCACGGTGTGGGCCAGTTCGTGGACCAGCACGGACGCGTAGAAGGCCACCGCGAAGAACAGCGACACGAGATAGCGGGCGCCGCCGAGCTCCGGCAGGACCCGGTCCAGCTGGCCGCCGAAGACCCAGGTGATGAGGGCCGCGACCAGGAACCAGCTGGGGGCGACGTACACGGGCACGCCGAAGGGGCGGCCCATGAGGATGCCGCCGCCGGGCTCCGCGGAGCGGTCGTGTCTGCCGCCGGGGTCCGCTTCCCCCGTGCCGGACCGCGCGCGCGTACGCTCGCCGCTCTCCTCGTCCTTCTTCACGGGTTCCCTTCGTGGCGAGGCGTGGCTCGCTCGATCATGCAGTGCGAGAGGGTCTGACGTCGATGGTATGCCGCTCGCTGTCGGTGGCGGGCCGTAGGGTCTGAGTCATGAGTACGAGTCAGCCGCCCGTTCCGGAAGGCCCGCCGCACCCCGTGGAGGTGCCGCCGCCCGCCGCGGAGGCCCCGGCGTCCGCGGCCGAGGTGCCGCCACCCGCCGCCGTGGTGCCGCCGCGGCCCCTTCCGGTGGACGAGTCCGGCGCGGCCGACGGGCATCCGGTCCCGCCGGAGGGTTCTCCCGCCTCCCCGCCGGAGGGACGGCCGCCGATGTCGCTGTCGCCCTCCCGGGCGAGCGACTTCATGCAGTGCCCGCTGCTCTACCGCTTCCGGGTGATCGACCGGCTGCCGGAGAAGCCGAGCGAGGCGGCCACCAGGGGCACGCTGGTGCACGCGGTCCTGGAGCGGCTCTTCGACGCGCCGGCCGTGGAGCGCACGCCGCCGCGTGCCAAGGCGCTCGTCCCCGGTCAGTGGGACAGGCTGCTGGAGTCGCGGCCGGAGCTCGGCGAGCTGTTCGCCCGGGACGAGGACGGCGAGCGGCTGGCGCGCTGGATGTCCGAGGCGGAGGCGCTGGTCGAGCGCTGGTTCTCGCTGGAGGACCCGACGCGGCTGGAGCCGGCCGAGCGCGAGCTGTTCGTGGAGACGGAGCTGGAGTCGGGGCTGCGGCTCCGCGGGGTGATCGACCGGGTGGACGTGGCGCCCACGGGCGAGGTGCGGATCGTCGACTACAAGACGGGCAAGGCGCCGCGCCCCGAGTACAGCGAGGGCGCGCTGTTCCAGATGAAGTTCTACGCCCTGGTGGTCTGGCGGCTGAAGGGCGTGGTGCCGCGGCGGCTGCAGCTGGTGTACCTGGGCAGCGGGGAGGTGCTCACGTACGACCCGGTCCCGGCGGACCTGGAGCGGGTGGAGCGCAAGCTGCTGGCCCTGTGGGACGCGATCATGCGGGCCACGGAGACAGGAGACTGGCGGCCGCGTCCGACCAAGCTCTGCGGCTGGTGCGACCACCGGGCCCTGTGCCCGGAGTTCGGCGGAACACCGCCGGTGTACCCGCTGCCCGTGGTCCCCGCGGGTTGACGCACTGCGCGCCCGGTGCCCCGGAGCGGGGTCGCCCGGCGAGGTCGGCCTCCGGCGGGCAGGGCAGAATGGGGCGGTCCCGTATTCCTGAGGAGATTCCGTGGCTATCCGCGTCCTACTCGTCGACGACCAACCGCTGCTGCGCACGGGCTTCCGGATGATCCTGGAGGCGGAGCAGGACATCGCCGTGGTCGGTGAGGCCGGGGACGGCCTGCAGGCCCTGGACCAGGTGCGGGCGCTGCAGCCCGACGTGGTGCTGATGGACATCCGGATGCCGCGGATGGACGGCGTCGAGGCGACCCGCCAGATCACCGGCCCCGAGCGGGACGGCCCGGCCAAGGTGCTGGTGCTGACCACGTTCGACCTCGACGAGTACGTCGTCGAGGCGCTGCGGGCGGGCGCGAGCGGCTTCCTGCTGAAGGACGCCCCGGCGAACGAGCTGGTGCAGGCGATCCGGGTGGTCGCGGACGGCGAGGCGATGCTGGCACCGAGCATCACGCGGCGGCTGCTCGACAAGTACGCGGGGCATCTGCCGTCGGGCGAGGAAACGGCGCCGAACACACTGCACACCCTGACCGAGCGCGAGGTCGAGGTCCTGAAGCTGGTGGCCCGCGGACTGTCGAACGCCGAGATCGCGGCGGACCTCTTCGTCAGCGAGACGACGGTGAAGACGCACGTGGGCCACGTCCTGACGAAGCTGGGCCTGCGCGACCGGGTCCAGGCGGCGGTGTACGCCTACGAGAGCGGACTGGTGCGGCCGGGAGCGCAGTGACCGGCGCGGGCGGCGGCCTGCGGTACCGGGCGGGGCGGCGGCGCCCCCGGCCGCGGGAATCGGCCGTGGCGTCCCGTGGCGAGCCGTGAGCGCTCCACGGCGGCCGCGCCTCCGTATGGACCGGCCGCCGCTGCCGCACCTGCGGAAGACCCCGGTGGCCGTCGGCCACCGGGGTCTTCCGCGTACGGCCGGACCGGGCCGGCCGTGGGACGGGTGTCAGCCCTTCTTGATCTCCCAGAAGCGGAAGACCGTGGAGGCGTCGAGCGTCCACTCCAGGCCGGTGATGTTGCCGTTGTAGACGGCGTACTGCTTGCCCTGCCACAGCGGGAGGATCGGCAGTTCGTCGGCGACGATGTTCTGCAGCTGGGCGAACTTGTCACCGGTGGAGGCCCGGTCCGCCACGGCCGCGGTCTCCGGGATGATCTTGCCGGTGATCTGCTTGTTCTCGTAGTTGTTGCCGAGGACGTTGCCGTCGCCGAAGAACGGCTGGGTGAAGTTGTCGGCGTCCGGGTAGTCGGGGACCCAGCCCTTGACGTAGACGCCGTACTTGCCGGCCTGGACGTCCTTCTCGTACTTCTCGAACTCGACCGACTTGACGTCCGCCTGGAACAGACCGCTCTTGTTGAGCTGCTGCGCGATCGCGGCCATCTCCAGGTCGGTGGCCGGGCCGTAACGGCTCGGGGTGGACCAGAGGGTGAGCTTCACCTTCTCGTCGATGCCCGCCTCGCGCAGGGCCTTGCGGGCCTTGTCCGGCTGCGGGTGGCCCCCGTAGCGGTCGAAGAAGGCGGTGTTGTGACCGGCGATGCCGGCCGGGACGATCGAGTGCAGCGGCTCGGCGGTGCCCTTGTAGACGTCGCGGACCAGGGCGTCCCGGTCGACGAGGTAGGCGAAGGCCTGGCGCACGGCGAGCTTGCCGGTGACCGGGTGGTTCATGTTGAAGACCAGGTGCTGGACCTCGGCGCTGTTGCCCTCGACGACCGCGATGCCCTGCTTGCCGGCCTCCACGGAGGCCTGGAGGCCGTCGATGTCCTGGGCGGTGAGGCCTCGGTAGGCCACGTCGACGTCGCCCTGCTTCAGGGCCGAGCCGAGGCCCTTCTGGTCGCCCCGGAAGAACGTCAGGGTGACGCCGGTGTTCCGGACCTCGGCGTTGCCCTTGTACTCGGGGTTGACCGAGAAGACGGCCTCCTCGTCGCTGAAGGAGTCGAGCTTGTACGGGCCGGAGCCGACCGCCTTGCCGTCCGTCCGCAGGGAGCCCGCCTCGTACTCGCGGTGGTCCACGATGGAGCCCGCACCGGAGGCGATCTTGCTCGGGAAGGTGGCGTCGGGGACCTTCAGCTTGAAGACGACGGTGCGCTCGTCGGGCGTCTCGATGCGGTCGATGGTCGACAGCAGCGGGCCGGGACCGGAGTCGCTGGCGATCTTCAGCGCGCGCTCGAAGGAGAACTTCACGTCCTTCGAGGTCAGGTCGTTGCCGTTGCTGAACTTGAGGCCCTCGCGGAGAGTGCAGCGGTAGACCGTGCTGCCACTCTCGAAGCCGCACTTCTCCGCGGCCTCCGGCTGCGGGGTGGAGCTGCCCTTCGGGAAGGCCAGCAGGGACTGGAAGACGTTGTTGAACAGCAGCCAGGAGCCGGGGTCGTAACCGTCCGCGGGGTCCGTGGCGAGGACGTCGTCGGAGATGCCGACGGCGACCCGGACACCGTCGCCGTCGGACCCGTCGCCGTGCTCCGAGCCGCAGCCCGCCAGCAGTACGGCGGACAGCCCCGCGGCCAGCGGCGCCGTCGTGCGCTTGAATCGTGCCTTCACAGAACCTTGCCTCTTGCTCTCGTTTCCGGCCGCGCCCTTCGCGACCGGGTCATGAAGGGTCAGGCGGTGCCGCGCTCGAGTTCCCACAACTGGAGGTCGGAGGAGGCGTTCAGCGTCCACTCGACTCCGTTGACGTCCGACCGGGCGGCGACGTGCTGCTTGCCCTGCCACAGCGGCAGCACCGGGACATCGGTGGCGACGATGTCCCGGAGCCTGGCGAAGGGGAGGGCGGCGGCACTGCGGTCGGCCTTGCGGCGGGACTCCGGGATGAGCTGATTGCGCGCGGCGGTGCTCACATAGGGGGTGTTGAGGAAGTTGTCCTCGTCCAGGAACGGGGCGATGTAGTTGTCCGGGTCCGGGAAGTCGGGGAACCAGCCCAGGCCGTAGACGGCGTAGTCGCCCCGCTTCTGCGCGGGACGGCACTCGGACCAGTCCGTGCCCTTGACCGTCACGTCGGACAGGTCCGTGGCGTTGAGCTGGTCGCGCAGCGCCGCGAACTCCTTCGCCGTGCCGGAGCCGTAGTGGTCGGTGGTGCAGTGGAGGGTGAGCTTCTCCGGGGTGGCGACGCCGACCTCGTCCAGGACGCGGGCCGCCCTGCGGCGGTCGGGCTCGCCGTAGCGCTCGAAGAACGCGTTGGTGTGACCGGTGATGCTCGTGGGGATCAGCGAGTGGAGCGGCTCGGCGGTGGCGCCGTAGACATTGCTCACGATCTCTCCGCGGTCGACGACCGAGGCCATGGCCTGGCGGACCGCCTTGTCCTCGACGGACGGGTGATCGGTGTTGAAACCGAGGTAGCGGATCTCCAGCCCGGGGACCTCACTGAGCTCGACGCCGTCCTTCGGGTGCTCCCGCAGATCCCTGATCTGCTCCGGGGACACGGCGCGGGCCATCATGTCGATCTCGCCGGACTCCAGGGCCTCCCCCTCGGCGCCGGTGTCGTAGGCGAAGGCGGGGTCGAAGGGCGCCGGGCTCCCGCTGTCGACGACGAACCGGTCGGTGGTCCCGACGACTATGGCGTTGCCTCCGTCCGGCGCCCCGGGCGTGGTGCCACAGGCGGCGAGTACGGGGGCGAGCAGGCCCATCAGGGCCGGCAGCACCAGAGCCTTGCGGTTCATCCTGGACTTTCTCCCTCGATCCCTCACTGGGATGCAGCGGTTGCGGGATGCTCCGCCGCGGCCGCCCGTTCGGGGCGGTGCGATCGGGCCGGGATGCGGGGGCGATCGGTCCTGCGGGCACGGCGAAGTGGGTGGTCCCCGTGACACGCCGGTGGTGCGGCGAAGCTCTCGCGACGAGATTAGTGGCTGCGCCAGGAGCGCTTGACCGGGCCCGAGTTGGGGACTGCGACGCGATGAGCGGGCATGGCGAGGAGTCGATATTCACGCGCCGGAATGATTCGTACACCGCATCATCAATCCGGACACATAGGCATACCCGAATCACCGCAGATCGGACCTCGCCCGCCGTCGCCGCGCTATTTATGCAGCATCGCGCGTGATGAACGTCACGCGCGATGGATGGTCACGGAAAATACACGGTCAACCGCCCTTGGTTTCCGTGGATATTCCTCTGCACTCTCGGTGAATGATTCAGTTCATCCGGGTGATCAGGGTGTGCAGAAATGACAGATCCACTTCCTCGAGCGAGCCCACCACCATGCGCCCGTCCGCCGGGGCGATCGGAGCCACGGACGGGACCGCCACGACCCTGCAGCCCGCGGCCTCGGCGGAGGCCACACCCGTGGCGGTGTCCTCGATGACCGCGCAACGGGCGGGATCGGCGCCCAGTCCCCGGGCCGCGTGCAGATACGGGTCGGGGTGGGGCTTGGTACGGGGCACCTCGTCCCCCGCCACGCTCAGCGCGAAGCGGTCGCGGCCCAGAGAGGCGAGCACCCGGTCGATGATGCGCCGGTGGGAGGCGGAGACCAGGGCAGTGGGCACGTTGTGCGCAGTCAGCTCGGTGAGCAGGCGCTCGGCCCCGGGCATCAGCGGCACACCGCGGGTGATGCGGGCCTCGAAGCGTTCGTTGAGCAGCACGGTCAGCTCGGCGAGGGTGATGTCCGCACCGGTCGCCTCGATGAGGTAGCCCGCGCTTCGGGTCATGGGACCGCCGACGACCACGTCACGCCATGCCTCGTCCAGTTCGTGGCCGAGGTCGGCGAAGACCTCGCGCTCCGCGTCCCACCAGAAGCCCTCGGTGTCCACGAGGGTGCCGTCCATGTCGAGGAAGACGGCCTGCAGGGCGGAGCCGCCCGCCGTGCGGGCCAGGGACGCGGGGACCGTACTGGTCATCCGGACACCTCCATCGGGGACGCACAGGCCGGCCGCCAAATCGGGCGACCGGCCTGTATGGGACCGACCAGTGTACGACTCCCGCGATCGAAGCGCGCGGTTCGTCACCGCGCGTTGAAGTACTTCGCCTCCGGGTGATGGATCACGATGGCGTCGGTGGACTGCTCGGGGTGGAGCTGGAACTCCTCCGAGAGCTTGACGCCGATGCGCTCCGGCTCCAGCAGCTCGGCGATCTTGGCGCGGTCCTCGAGGTCGGGGCAGGCTCCGTAGCCGAGGGAGAACCGCGCGCCGCGGTACTTCAGATCGAACATGTCCTCGATCTCCGCCGGGTCCTCGCCCGCGAACCCGAGCTCGGCGCGGACCCGGGCGTGCCAGTACTCGGCGAGGGCCTCGGCGAGCTGGACGGACAGGCCGTGGAGTTCGAGGTAGTCGCGGTACGAGTCGGAGGCGAAGAGCTTGGCGGTTGCGTCGCCGATCTTCGAGCCGACGGTGACGACCTGGAGGCCGACGACATCGGTCTCGCCGGACTCCTCGGGGCGGAAGAAGTCGGCGAGGCACAACCGGCGGCCGCGGCGCTGGCGCGGGAACGTGAAGCGGGTGCGCTCCGAGCCGTCCTCGCCGAGCAGGATCAGGTCGTCGCCCTTGGACACACAGGGGAAGTAGCCGTGCACCACGGCCGCCTCCAGCAGGTTCTGCGTCTGCAACCGGTCGAGCCAGCCCCGCAGCCGCGGGCGGCCCTCGGTCTCCACGAGCTCCTCGTAGGACGGTCCATCGCCGGTGCGGGCCTGCTTGAGGCCCCACTGGCCCTTGAACAGCGCCCCCTCGTCCAGCCAGGAGGCGTACTCCTTGAGCTGGATGCCCTTGACGACCCGCGTGCCCCAGAACGGGGGCTCCGGCACCCGGTTGTCGGTGGCTACGTCGGAGCGCACGGCACCCTGCTCCTCCGGCCGCTCCTCGAGGACCGCGGTGGCGGTACTCCGTACCCGGCGCTGCTTCAGCTCGGGCAGCGTGGCGCCGGGGACGCCGCGCTTGACCGCGATGAGGGCGTCCATGAGGCGGAGTCCCTCGAAGGCGTCGCGGGCGTAGCGGACTTCGCCTTCGTAGATCTCGTGGAGGTCCTGTTCGACGTAGGCTCGGGTGAGCGCGGCGCCGCCGAGGATGACGGGGTAGTCGGCCGCCAGCTTGCGCTGGTTCAGCTCCTCCAGGTTCTCCTTCATGATCACCGTGGACTTCACCAGGAGTCCGGACATGCCGATCACATCCGCCCGGTGCTCCTCGGCGGCCTCCAGGATCGCCGAGACCGGCTGCTTGATGCCCAGGTTGACGACGTTGTAGCCGTTGTTGGACAGGATGATGTCCACCAGGTTCTTGCCGATGTCGTGGACGTCGCCGCGGACGGTGGCCAGCACGATCGTGCCCTTGCCCTCGGCGTCCGACTTCTCCATGTGCGGTTCCAGATAGGCCACCGCCGACTTCATCACCTCGGCCGACTGCAGCACGAACGGCAGCTGCATCTGCCCCGAGCCGAACAGTTCCCCGACGACCTTCATGCCGTCCAGCAGCGTGTCGTTGACGATGTCGAGCGCCGGGCGGTCCTGGAGCGCCTCGTCCAGGTCCGGCTCCAGGCCGTTCTTCTCGCCGTCGATGATGCGCCGCTTCAGACGCTCCTCCAGCGGGAGGGCGGCCAGTTCCTCGGCCTTGCCCGCCTTCAGGGACTTCGCCGTCGCCCCCTCGAACAGCTCCATCAGCTTCTGCAGGGGGTCGTATCCCTCGGTGCGGCGGTCGTGGATCAGATCCAGTGCCGTGGCGACCTGCTCCTCCTCGAAGCGGGCGATCGGCAGGATCTTGCTCGCGTGCACGATCGCCGAGTCCAGGCCGGCCTTGACGCACTCGTCGAGGAAGACCGAGTTGAGCAGGATCCGCGCGGCCGGGTTCAGGCCGAAGGAGATGTTCGACAGACCGAGCGTCGTCTGCACGTCGGGGTGCCGGCGCTTGAGCTCCCTGATCGCCTCGATGGTGGCGATGCCGTCCTTGCGGGACTCCTCCTGGCCGGTGCAGATGGTGAACGTCAGGGTGTCGACGAGAATGTCCGACTCGCGGATCCCCCAGTTCGAGGTGAGGTCCTCGATCAGCCGCTCGGCGATCTCCACCTTCTTCTCCGCCGTACGGGCCTGTCCCTCCTCGTCGATCGTCAGCGCGATCAGCGCGGCGCCGTGCTCCCGGGCCAGCGCGGTGACCTTGGCGAACCGCGACTCGGGCCCGTCGCCGTCCTCGTAGTTCACCGAGTTGATCACCGCACGGCCGCCCAGCTTCTCCAGTCCGGCGCGGATCACCTCCACCTCGGTGGAGTCGAGCACGATCGGCAGCGTCGAGGCCGTGGCGAACCGGCCCGCCAGTTCCTCCATGTCCGCCACGCCGTCCCGGCCGACGTAGTCGACGCACAGGTCGAGCATGTGCGCGCCCTCGCGGATCTGGTCCCGGGCCATCTCCACGCAGTCGTCCCAGCGGCCGTCCAGCATGGCCTCGCGGAACTTCTTCGACCCGTTGGCGTTCGTCCGCTCCCCGATCGCCAGGTACGAGGTGTCCTGGCGGAACGGCACCGTCTGGTAGAGCGACGCGGCACCCGGCTCGGGGCGCGGAGTGCGCTCGGCGGGCTCCAGACCGCGGACGCGCTCCACGACCTGCCGCAGGTGCTCCGGCGTCGTCCCGCAGCAGCCACCCACCAGGGAGAGCCCGTACTCGCGCACGAACGTCTCCTGTGCGTCCGCCAGCTCCGGGGCTGTCAGCGGGTAGTGCGCGCCGTCCTTGCCCAGGACCGGCAGACCCGCGTTCGGCATGCAGGACAGCGGGACGCGTGCATGCCGGGCGAGGTAGCGGAGGTGCTCGCTCATCTCCGCGGGGCCGGTGGCGCAGTTCAGACCGATCATGTCGATGCCCAGCGGCTCCAGCGCGGTCAGCGCCGCACCGATCTCCGAGCCGAGCAGCATCGTGCCCGTCGTCTCGACCGTGACCGAACAGATCAACGGCACCGTGAGGCCGGCCGCGTCCATCGCCCGGCGGGCGCCCAGGACGGACGCCTTCGTCTGCAGCAGGTCCTGCGTCGTCTCCACCAGCACCGCATCCGCCCCGCCCGCGATCAGACCCTCGGCGTTCCGCTGATAGGCGTCGCGCAGGGCTACGTACGGGGCGTGGCCCAGCGTCGGAAGCTTCGTCCCCGGACCCATCGATCCCAGCACCCACCGCTGCCGCCCCGAGGACGCCGTGAACTCGTCCGCGACCTCGCGGGCGATCCGGGCACCGGCCTCGGACAGCTCGAACACACGCTCGGGGATGTCGTACTCACCCAGCGCGGCGAAGTTCGCGCCGAACGTGTTCGTCTCCACACAGTCCACACCCACCTCGAAATAGGCGGAATGGACCGAACGGACGATGTCCGGGCGGGTCACGTTCAGAATCTCGTTGCAACCCTCGAGATTCTGGAAGTCGTCGAGGGTGGGGTCCTGCGCCTGGAGCATCGTCCCCATCGCACCGTCGGCGACCACCACACGGGTCGCCAGCGCGCGGCGCAGGGCGTCGGCTCGGGCACGGCCGTCGCGGGACGTACCGCTGCCTGCGGAAGTCGGGCTGTCGGCGGAAGGGGTCGGCAACGAGGCCATGAAGGTACTCCCTGAAGTGCGACGGCTGTCGGCTTTGCGGCTTCCCTCGGAAGGCGCACCCGGCCAGCGTAGCCGTGCCGGGCGCGGCACGGCGGAGCGGTCCAGGAGGTGGACTCCGTGTCTCCCTGGTGATGACCGGGTGAGCATGGACTTGCCACACTGTTCCGGCAGTAACAACTATTCGGCATCGGCCGATAGTGTTCAGCATTGTCGAACGAGGTTGGGTAGAAGGGCCGGGACGATGGCGAAGAACATCCAGTCACTGGAACGGGCGGCGGCGATGCTGCGCCTGCTCGCGGGTGGCGAGCGCCGTCTCGGCCTGTCGGACATCGCCTCCTCCCTGGATCTGGCCAAGGGCACCGCCCACGGCATCCTGCGCACCCTCCAGGCGGAGGGGTTCGTCGAGCAGGACCCGGCGTCCGGGCGCTACCAGCTCGGCGCGGAGCTGCTGCGGCTCGGCAACAGCTACCTGGACGTCCACGAGCTGCGGGCCCGCGCGCTGGTCTGGACGGACGACCTGGCCCGCTCCAGCGGCGAGAGCGTCCATCTGGGCGTCCTGCACCAGCAGGGTGTCCTGATCGTCCACCACGTCTTCCGCCCGGACGACAGCCGTCAGGTCCTGGAGGTGGGCGCGATGCAGCCGCTGCACTCCACGGCCCTGGGCAAGGTGCTCTCCGCGTACGACCCCGTCGCCCACAGCGAGGCCCTGGAGATCGACCGGGAGGCGTTCACCCCGCGCACCGTGACCGCCCTGCGGGCCTTCGAGGGCGAGCTCGACCGGACCCGGGCACGGGGCTGGGCCTCCGACGTGGAGGAGACCTGGGAGGGCGTCGCGGCGGTGGCCGCGCCCATCCACGACCGCCGACGGATGCCGGTCGGCGCTATCGCCATCACCGGCGCGGTGGAACGGGTGTGCGACGACGGCAAGGAGCTGCGGGCCGAGCTGGTCGCCGCGGTACGGGACTGCGCCCGCGCCGTCTCCCGGGACCTGGGCGCCGGCCGCTTCTGATCCACCGGCTCGGCCGCCGCACGGCCGGACACGCCCCTCGGCCCCGGCCCGCGCTCCCCACCCGCCCTCGGCCGGCCCGGGCGCCCGTCGCCGTCGCCGCACAGGGCGCCACCCCGCACCGAGCCGCAGGGCTCCGTCCGGCACGGCCCGGCCGCCGCACGGCCGCCTCCCGCCTCCCGCCTCCCGCCTTCCGGCGCCCCGCCGCTCCCCCGCACGCCCACGCCAGGCCGCCCCCTCGCGGCCGACCGGACAGGCCGACGGACACGGCCCGCACCCGTCCCACACCGCTCGGCACCCGGCGCCGCGCCGGGTTCCCCACCGGCCGAGATCCCTCACAGCGGGCGATTTCGCCCTTCCGGGCGCACCATCGATAACGAAACGGTTTTCGGCCACACAACCCTTGACGTCGTGTTAACCAGAGGACAAAACTGCCGTGCATCGGTCGGCATTGTCGAACACCTACCGGCAATACGCGCTAGAGTGTGGCAACGCCAAGGGCCGGTATCGCTCTCACCCCGAGGGCGCGAACCACGGAGGGACCCGTTGGTTCGCCTTCCCCTGGACGAAGGACAAAGGAGTCGCGGGTGTCCAGCTCCGACATCTTCATCGGCGAGATCATTGGTACCGCCGTACTCATCCTCCTCGGCGCCGGCGTGGTCGCCGCCGTCGTACTGAAGCGCTCAAAGGCACAGGGCGCCGGCTGGGTCGCCATCGCCTTCGGGTGGGGCTTCGCGGTCATGACCGCGGTCTACATCGCGGGCCCCCTGTCCGGTGCGCACCTCAACCCCGCAGTCACGCTGGGTATCGCGATCACCAGCGGCGACTGGAGCAACGTCCCCGTGCAGATGGCGGGCGAGCTCATAGGCGCCATGGTCGGCGCCTTCCTGGCCTGGGTCACGTACTACGGTCATTTCAAGGCCCATCTGGAAGACCCGGAGCTCGTGCCTCCGCCGCTCGAGGAGGGCCTCGTCGACGAGAGGTCCGCCCCGAAGGCCGGCCCCGTGCTCGGCATCTTCTGCACCGGTCCGGAGATCCGGAACGCCTGGCAGAACCTGGCCACCGAGATGATCGGCACGCTCGTACTGGTGCTGGCCGTACTCACCATGGGCCTCAACGACAGCGGAAAGGGCCTCGGCGTCCTCGGCGGACTGATCGTCGCCCTCGTGGTCGCCAGCATCGGCTTCTCCCTCGGAGGTCCCACCGGGTACGCCATCAACCCGGCCCGCGACCTCGGCCCGCGCATCGTGCACGCCCTGCTCCCCATGCGGAACAAGGGCGGCTCCGACTGGGGCTACGCATGGATCCCCGTGGTGGGCCCCCTGATCGGTGCCGCCATCGCCGCGGGCATCTACCAGATCGCCTTCGCCTGAGCCGTACGTCCCTTCCTCAGACTTCCAGGAGCACACCGTGACCGACGCACACACCGCCGGCCCCTTCATCGCGGCCATCGACCAGGGCACCACATCGTCCCGCTGCATCGTCTTCGACAAGGACGGTCGGATCGTCTCCGTCGACCAGAAGGAGCACGAGCAGATCTTCCCGAAGCCGGGCTGGGTCGAGCACAACGCGACCGAGATCTGGAACAACGTCCAGGAGGTCGTCGCCGGGGCCATCGAGAAGGGCGGCATCACCGCCGCCGACGTCAAGGCCATCGGCATCACCAACCAGCGCGAGACCACGCTGCTCTGGGACAAGAACACCGGTGAGCCCGTCCACAACGCCATCGTCTGGCAGGACACCCGCACCGACGCGCTCTGCAGGGAGCTCGGGCGCAACGTCGGCCAGGACCGGTTCCGCCGTGAGACCGGCCTGCCGCTGGCGAGCTACTTCTCCGGCCCGAAGGTCCGCTGGATGCTCGACAACATCGAGGGCCTGCGCGAGCGCGCCGAACGTGGCGACATCCTCTTCGGGACCATGGACTCCTGGGTCATCTGGAACCTGACCGGAGGCGTCGACGGCGGCCACCACGTCACCGACGTCACCAACGCCTCCCGCACCATGCTGATGAACCTGCACACCATGGAGTGGGACGAGAAGATCGCCCAGTCCATGCAGGTGCCGATGGAGGTCCTCCCGGAGATCCGCTCCTCCGCCGAGGTGTACGGAGAGGTCAAGGAGGGCGTCCTGGCGGGCGTCCCGGTCGCCTCGGCGCTGGGCGACCAGCAGGCCGCGCTGTTCGGCCAGACGTGCTTCTCCGAGGGTGAGGCGAAGTCCACCTACGGCACCGGCACGTTCCTGCTGATGAACACCGGCAGCAAGATCATCAACTCCTACTCCGGTCTGGTCACCACCGTCGGTTACAAGATCGGCGACGAGGCCCCCGTGTACTCGCTCGAGGGCTCCATCGCCGTCACCGGCGCCCTCGTGCAGTGGATGCGCGACCAGATGGGCCTCATCAACACCGCGCCCGAGATCGAGACGCTCGCCGCGTCCGTCGAGGACAACGGCGGCGCCTACGTCGTCCCGGCGTTCTCCGGTCTGTTCGCCCCGTACTGGCGCTCGGACGCCCGCGGTGTGATCGCCGGCCTCACCCGGTACGTCACGAAGGCGCACATCGCGCGCGCCGTGCTCGAGGCCACGGCCTGGCAGACGCGCGAGATCACGGACGCCATGACCAAGGACTCCGGTGTCGAGCTGACCTCCCTGAAGGTCGACGGCGGAATGACCTCCAACAACCTGCTGATGCAGACCCTCTCGGACTTCCTCGACGTGCCGGTGGTGCGTCCGATGGTGGCCGAGACCACCTGCCTCGGCGCCGCCTACGCCGCCGGCCTGGCCGTCGGCTTCTGGCCCGACACCGACGCGCTCCGCGCCAACTGGCGCCGGGCCGCCGAGTGGACCCCCCACATGGACGCTGCCAAGCGTGATCACGAGTACAAGTACTGGCTCAAGGCCGTCGAGCGGACCATGGGCTGGCTCGAGCACGACGAGAGCTGACGAGGAGCAATCGAGAATGACCACCCTGCAGAGCGTCCCCTCGCTGGGGACGCACCCGGCCTCCGGTTCCCTCCCGAGCCGCGCCGAGACGAGGGAGCAGCTTGCGAAGGCGACCTACGACCTCCTGGTGATAGGCGGCGGCATCCTGGGCATCTCCACGGCCTGGCACGCCGCGCAGGCCGGGCTGCGGGTGGCGCTGGTGGAGGCCGGCGACTTCGCCGGCGCCACCTCCTCCGCCTCCTCCAAACTGCTCCACGGCGGTCTGCGCTATCTGCAGACCGGCGCCGTGAAGCTCGTGGCGGAGAACCACTTCGAGCGCCGTGCCCTCTCCCGGGAGGTGGCGCCCCACCTCTCCAACCCACTGACCTTCTACCTGCCCGTCTACAAGGGCGGACCGCACGGCGCGGCCAAGCTCGGCGCGGGAGTCTTCGCCTACTCGGCGCTCTCCGCGTTCGGCGACGGCGTCGGCCACGTCATCTCGCCCGCAAAGGCCCAGCGTGACGTGCCCGAGCTGCGCACGGAGAACCTCAAGGCCGTGGCCGTCTACGGCGACGACCAGATGAACGACGCTCGCATGGCGCTCATGGCGGTCCGCGCGGCCGCCGAGTCGGGTACGGTCGTCCTCAACCACGCCGAGGTCACCGGACTCCGCTTCACCAAGGGCCGGGTCACCGGCGCCGAGCTCAGGGACCGCACGGACGGCACCGAGTTCGGTGTCACCGCCCGGCTGGTCCTCAACGCGACCGGCCCGTGGGTGGACCACCTGCGCAGGATGGAGGACCCGGACGCGGCGCCCTCGATCCGGCTCTCCAAGGGCGCGCACCTGGTCCTCAAGCGCACCTCCCCCTGGAAGGCCGCGCTGGCCACCCCGATCGACAAGTACCGCATCACCTTCGCCCTCCCCTGGGAGGACATGCTGCTGCTCGGCACGACGGACGAGGAGTTCGAGGGCGACCCGGCGGACGTCTCGGTCAACGAGAAGGACATCGCCCAGATCCTCGACGAGGCCGCCTTCTCCATCCGCGACCAGCAACTGTCGCGCGATCTGATCACCTACTCCTTCGCCGGCCTCCGGGTGCTGCCGGGCGGCCCCGGCGACACCTCCAAGGCCAAGCGGGAGACCGTGGTCACCGAGGGCCGCGGCGGCATGCTGTCGGTGGCCGGCGGCAAGTGGACGACGTTCCGCCACATCGGCCGCACGGTGCTGAACAAGCTCGCCGAGCTTCCGGGGCGGCCGCTCGCCGACGACATGGAGCCGATCTCGCACCTGCCGAAGAAGCTCCCGCTGCCCGGTATCGCCAACCCGCGCGCCGTCGCGCACCGGCTGCTGGTGGACGCCCCGGCGCCCGGGCCCCGGATGTCGGCGGACACCGCGCGCCACCTCGCCACGCACTACGGATCGCTGTCCTTCGACATCGCCCGGCTGGCGAACGAGAACCCCGACCTGGCACAGCGGATCCACCCGGACGCCCCGGAGATCTGGGCCCAGGTCGTGTGGGCGCGCGACCACGAATGGGCCGAGACGGCGGACGACGTGCTGCGCCGCCGCACCACGCTGACGATCCGCGGCCTCGCCACCGACGAGATCCGGGGGAAGGTCGAGAACCTGCTGCACAAGCGGGCCTGAGACGGGACCGCAGCGGGCGCGGTCCGTGCGGCGAGGGCGGCTCCTTGCGGAGCCGCCCTCGTCGTACGCCCGGGCACCGGGCGACCCGGCGGCGCGAGGGGGAGACCGTGTCCGTCGCCGAGACCGTGGAAGATCAAGCGGATGATCGTCCCCGGTGCACTGCGCCCCGGCGACCGGCTGCCCGGGGAGAGCGAACTCGCGGCCGGACCGGGCCTGTCGAGGAACGCGCTCCGCGAGGCGGTCAGCGGCTGTCGCTGATGCGCGTCCTCGACGTGCGCCACGGCGACGGCACGTACGTGACCGGCCCGGACCCCCGACTGCCGCCGGAGGCGCTGGGTTTCGTCGTGGACTTCCACCGCGACGACACCGTCCCGGAGTTCCCGGCCGTGCGCCGGGTTCCTGGAGCCGGCTGCGCCGGCGATGGCGGCGTCCGCCGTCGCGGGTGACGAGCTCGAGCGACTCACGGCGCGGCTCGACGCGCTCGGTCCGGAGCCCTCGGTGGAGGAACTGGTCCGCGCCGACCTGGAGTTCCACCACGGAATGGTGCGGGCCTCCGGCAACACCGTGCTCTGCTCCCTGCCGGACGGGCTCTCCGGGCCGGCCGTCCGGGCCCGGGGGTGGCGGGCCCTCACCCGGCGGGAAGCGGCCGGCCGTACGCTCCACGAGCACCGGGCGATCCTGGCGGCGCTGCGCGACCGGGACTCCGAGGCGGCCCGGTCCTGGGCGACGGTGCACATCGCGGGCGCGGAGCGGTGGCTCGGGTCCGCGCTCTGACCGGAACGCACCGGACTCGGCGGGCGACCCGAGTTCCGGCGCGCGGGGTGGGACGCCCGGGCCGGTCCGGGGCCGTCGTACCGCTTCGCACCGCGCGGCGGGTGGTCCGGACCCTCATGCGGGAGGAGAAGCCGGGTACCCGTGGTGCCATGTGGTGTCCCCGGTGGACCACGGCGGGTCGGTGACGTGCTCGTGGAGGTGGTCGAGGTACTCGACGCAGCGGGCGGCGAACGGCAGGACGGCCGGACCGGCCGTCCCACGGGCGAGTTCCAGCCGTCGTAGTACGTCCTCGACGAGGTCCGCGCCGGCCGTCGGCCCGGTCCGTCCCGGTCCGTCGGCGACGGCCCCTTGCGCGTTCACGACGTCGCAACCGTCGGGCACCGGGCCTCTCGGCCATCCGGTGGAAGGCGTCGTCGCAGGCCGGAGGTCCGGGCATGCCCCGGCGGATCGGGGTGACGGCTCGGATGGATCTCCGGCCGGAACGGGCGTCCCGCGGCCCGGGCCGCTGCCGTACGGAAGTTCACCCTGCCGTGCACGGGGACTGCGGGCGGGCGCCCCCGAAGCCGTAAGGTTGGGGCGTACGAGAGGGAACGTCGGAAGGAGGCCTGGGTGATCGAGCTCGAGGGGGTTCCCGAGCTGATCGACCCGGTCATGGTGGCCGCGTTCGAGGGCTGGAACGACGCCGGCGACGCCGCGTCCACCGCGGTCGCGCACCTGGACCGCGAGTGGAAGGGCGAGGTGTTCGCGGCGCTCGACGCCGAGGACTACTACGACTTCCAGGTCAACCGGCCCACGGTGTGGCTGGACGGCGGGGTACGGAAGATCACCTGGCCCACGACACGGCTCTCCGTGGTGCGGGTCGGCGGGGAGAAGCCCCGCGATCTGGTGCTGGTCCGCGGCATCGAGCCGTCGATGCGCTGGCGCTCGTTCTGCAACGAGCTGCTGGGCTTCGCCCACGAGCTGGGCGTCGAGATGGTGGTGATCCTGGGCGCGCTGCTCGGGGACACCCCGCACACGCGGCCCGTGCCGGTGAGCGGTGTCACCTCGGATCCGGATCTGGCCAGGACGATGGATCTGGAGGAGACCCGCTACGAGGGCCCGACCGGCATCGTCGGCATCCTCCAGGAGGCCTGCACCCACGCCGGGGTCCCGGCGGTGTCGCTGTGGGCCGCCGTACCGCACTACGTCTCCCAGCCGCCGAACCCGAAGGCGACACTGGCGCTGCTGAACCGGCTGGAGGACCTCATCGGCCTCCGCATCCCGCTCGGCGAACTGGCCGAGGACGCACGGGCCTGGCAGCTCGGCGTGGACCAACTCGCCTCCGAGGACAGCGAGGTGGCGGAGTACGTGCAGACGCTGGAGGAGGCCAGGGACACCGCCGAACTGCCCGAGGCGTCCGGCGAGGCCATCGCCCGGGAGTTCGAGCGGTACCTGCGCCGTCGTGACGGCGGCCCCGGGCAGGGGCCGGGCGGTCATGCCACGGAGGGCGGGGACGGCTCGTACCTGCGGGACACCGCGAGCGGACGGACGAGGCCGCCGAAGCCGCAGCGCGCCGAGCACGGGTCGGACGGGTCCGAGGACGACGACTCCGTGACGCCTGAGTCGTCCGGGTCCACCGGGCCGTCGGGGCCTCCCGAGTCCTCCGAATCGCCCGATTCCCCGGAGTCCTCGGAGTCCTCGGAGGACTGACTCCTCGGAGGCTGCTCGGAGAGACGTACTCAGCGCGCGTGAGCGGGTGGTGCCGGCTTTTCCGGCACCACCCGCTCACGTGTCTCCCGTTCCGGTCCGGCGGTCCCGCCGGGGCCACGCGGGACCCGCGGATCCGTCAGCCGCAGCGGAAGCGGGACGCCGGCCAGTCCGCGTGGTCGACGGACTTGGAGCCGTCCGTGTCGATGGCCTTCGGGCGTACGTACCGGGCGCCGGTGGCGTCGCCCGCGCCGGGTACGGTCGCCGAGGCCCCGGTCGTTTCGGGCGAGGTCCACCGGACCTCGCCGTCCGTCTCGAATCGGAACACCGCCTCAAGCGGTAGGCGCCGAAGCGCTGTTCCCGGGCGGTGGTGGTCACCGGGTCGCCGAAGAAGAGGTGTTGGGCGCGTAGGTGCTGCGGTGGACGTCGTAGCCGGTCGAGGAGAGGGGGATCGACACGGGGTTGGGGTGGCCGCCGTCGTTCCAGTCGCCGTCGATCCCGACCCCGAACCCCGACGGTCCTGTCGCGGTGCGAGGTGCTGCCGCGGCCGTTCTGCGTTCCCTCGCCGGGGTACTGCTCCTCCGCGCCAGGCGACAGGATCCGGGGCGTCCCGGTTCCCGGTCCCGCTCAGGCCCCGCGTCTTCTCGGCCCAGCCGGGTGCCGTCGGCGCGGCGGAGGGCCGCTTGCCGCGCTCCAGGGCGGCTTTCGAGGCGGCGTCCAGGTCGGAGCCGAAGGCGGGCCGATCGCAGCGGTGGCTTCCAGACGCGCAGGGTCACCTCGGAGGTGCCGAGTTCGCAGCGGTCACCGCTCCGGGTACGAGGACGAGCTTCCGCCTCGCGACGCACCGCATCCGACGCCGCGCGCCGGTCTCCCGGGGATTGTGGGACAGCCCTTGGCGCAGAGCGAGCGTTCCGCCATGGGCAAGGCAAACAGCCGCCCCCGGACCCGTGGGATGCTGCGGGTCGACCAACAGCATCCCGTGAGGGTGCGGGGGCGGCCGGTACACCGGGGGCGGTCCCCCGGCTGCGCGTCCGGACTACAGGGCGACACCCAGCAGGGCGTCCACGGCGCGCGACACCAGGCCGGGCGCGCCCTCGTCCGTACCGCCCTCGGTGCGCTGGGTCTCGGCCCAGCGGTCCACGGCGGCGAGCGCCGCCGGCGCGTCCAGGTCGTCGGCGAGGGCGGCGCGGATCTCCTCGACGAGCGCGTCGGCGGAGGGCCCGTCGGGCCGGGAGACCGCCGCACGCCAGCGCCCGAGGCGCTCCACGGCCTCTTGGAGCACCTCGTCGGTCCACTCCCAGTCGGCACGGTAGTGGTGCGCCAGCAGGGCCAGCCGGACGGCGGCCGGGTCCACACCGTCACGGCGCAGCGCGGAGACGAAGACGAGATTGCCCTTGGACTTGGACATCTTCTCGCCGCCCAGGGCGACCATGCCGGCGTGCACATAGGCCCGGGCGAACGGGTGCTCACCGGTGAGGACCTGGGCGTGCGAGGCGCCCATCTCGTGGTGCGGGAACGCGAGGTCGGAGCCGCCGCCCTGCACGTCGAAGCCCATGCCGAGGTGGTCGAGGGCGATGGCCACGCACTCGATGTGCCACCCGGGCCGGCCGCGCCCGAGGCTGCCGCCGTCCCAGCTCGGCTCCCCGTCCCGGGCGGCCATCCACAGCATCGGGTCGAGCGGGTTCTTCTTGCCGGCGCGGTCGGGGTCGCCGCCGCGCTCCGCGGACAGCGCGCGCATCGCCTCCGCGTCGTAGTGCGACACCTCGCCGAAGTGGGGGTCGGACTCGACGGAGAAGTAGACGTCGCCGTCGAGCTCGTACGCGGCACCCGCGTCCCGGAGCCGCTCGACGAGCGGAACGATTCCCGGGATGGCCTCGACGGCGCCGATGTAGTGCCGCGGGGGCAGCATCCGCAGCGCGGTCATGTCCTCGCGGAACAGGGTGGTCTCGCGCTCCGCGAGCTCGGTCCAGTCCTGGCCGTCGCGCTGGGCGCGCTCCAGCAGCGGGTCGTCCACGTCGGTGACGTTCTGGACGTAGTGAACCTGCCGCTTGGTGTCGAGCCACACGCGCTGGACGAGGTCGAACGCGTTGTAGGTCGCCGCGTGACCGATGTGGGTCGCGTCGTACGGGGTGATGCCGCAGACGTAGATGCGGGCGACGGGACCGGGGGCGAGGGTGACGCGGCCGCCGGTCGCGGTGTCGTGGATCCGGAGGTCGCGGCCCGTGCCGGGCAGGGCGGGGACCTCGGAAGCGGGCCAGGCATGCATGTCACGAGCGTAACCGGATGCATGTTCCGGATACGAACCGGAGCCCTCTCTTGGCCGGTTAGGCGCTCTTGCGCCTGCCCCGGTCGTGGGGGTAGAGGCTGCGGTCCGGTGCCCGGGCGGACCCGCACTCGGCCACGGCCGGGGGCGGATCGGCGCGCGGCCGGGACGCGTGGGATCGCCGACTCGGCGGCCCGGCCACGCCGGCACCCGGCCGGACGTGCGGCCACGGCCTTCCGGACCGCCCCGGGAACCTGGTCGCGCCTGCGAGGTTCCGGCATGCCCCGTGGGCCCTACACGGGCGGCCAGGGAATCGCGGGCCAGTTGCCCGCCGGCTCCGGGTGGCGGGCGCTCGTGCGCAGCGCCCGTACCCGGCCCCGCACGGCGGCCTTCTCGTCCCGGGTGATCAGCTCGGACAGCCGCCCGGCCAGCGGTTCCCCGTCGCCCAGGGATGCGTCCAGGACCTCCAGGACGGCCAGGGCCTCCTCCGTCAGCGGCTCTCCCGCCCAGCCCCACAGCAGGGTCCTCAGACGGTCCTCCACGTTGAAGGTGACACCGTGGTCGATCGCGTACAGGCGGCCGTCCGCCGCGGGAAGCAGATGCCCGCCCTTGCGGTCGCCGTTGTTGATCACCGCGTCGAGCACGGCGAGCCGGCGCAGCCGGGCGTCGTCCGCGTGCACCAGGAGCGCCGTGCGCCCCTCCCCCACCTCCGCGAGGCCGACCGCCCTCCAGCCGTCCTCCGGTTCGTCGCCGTCGACGAGGGCGAGGAGGGACTGCTCCGGATCGGCCTCGATCCACAGCTGGCACATGCCCTCGCCGTACGGACCGTCCCGGAGCACGGTGGGCGGCACCAGCCCCCATCCGGTGGCCTCGGACAGCTCGTACGCGGCCACCTCGCGCTGGGCCAGCGTGCCGTCGGGGAAGTCCCACAGCGGGCGCTCGCCGGCGACGGGCTTGTAGACGCAGTGCGCCTCCCGGCCGTCGAGGGCGACGGCGCAGTACAGCGCGGCGTTGGACGCCTCGCGGATACGGCCGCGCACGGTGATCTCGCCCCGGGCGAGGAGTTCCAGGTGCCCGTCGTGCGCGGTCACGCTCCGCGGCGGTATCCGTTCTGGCGCGGGCATACGTGTCCCTCCGGGTCGAGCGGCAGGCTGCACAGCGGGCACGGCGGCCGGCCCGCGTTGACGACGTCCAGCGCGCGCTTGGCGAAGGCCCTCGCCTGGGCGCCGGTCAGCCGCACGCGCAGCATCGGCGGACCGTTCTCCTCGTCCTGCAACAGCCGTTCCTCGGCCTCCGCGAGGTCCTCCTCGGAGTCCGCGTCCAACTCCACCAGGGCCTGGGCCTCGACGATCATGCGCTGTTCCTCGCCGTCCCAGGCCAGCGCCATGGTCCCGACCCGGAACTCCTCCTCGACCGGCGCGTCGAGCGGTGCGGTGTCGGCGATGTCCGTGGGGGCGACGGCCGGGACGGGGGCGTTGCCCCCGGTGCGCCGCACCACCTCGTCGAGCAGTTCGTCGATCCGCTCGGCGAGGGCGGCCACCTGGGTCTTCTCCAGGGCGACGCTGGTCACCCGCCCCCCTGCGGAAGCCTGTAGGAAGAACGTACGACGTCCAGGCAGCCCGACCGTGCCGGCCACGAAACGCTCCGGCGGGTCGTACAGGAACACCTGACGGGTCACGTCCTGCTCCCTTGGATTCAGAGGATCTTCGGTGCCGGAAGCGGGCTTCCGGGGTTCGGCCCGTCCACCCTACTGCGCCCGTCGATCACGGTGCGCCCGCGCCGCCGCCGACCACCGCCGACCCGTCCGTCCCGCCCTCACGGGGCTCGTTCACGTTCTCGCGCGGCCGGAGGGAGTCCAGGTCACCCGTGTCGCCGAGCCTCAGCAGGAAGGGCCGCAGACGGGTGTAGCGGATCGCCGTCACGGAGCACGGTTCGACGTGGATCCGCTGGAAGAGGTCGAGGTGCATGCCGAGGGCGTCCGCCACGACGGACTTGATGACGTCGCCGTGGGAGCACATCACGTACACGGCGTCCTCGCCGTGGTCCCGCTCGATCCGGGCGTTCCAGTCGCGCACGGCGTCGACGGCCCGGCCCTGCATGGCCCGCATCGACTCGCCGCCGGGGAACGCCGCGGCGGACGGGTGCCGCTGGACGACCTCCATCAGCGGCTCGCCGGCGAGTTCCGTCAGCTTGCGGCCGGACCACTCTCCGTAGTGGCACTCGCCGATCCGCTCGTCGCCGTGGAGCGGGAGGCCCGGCCGTGCGTCGAGCAGCGGCTGCAGGGTCTCCCGGCAGCGCTGCAGCGGACTGGTGACGGCGGCCGCGAGGGGCAGCCCGGCGAGCCGCGCGGGCAGGGCGGCCGCCTGCGCGGTGCCGTGCTCGTCGAGCGCGATGCCCGGCGTCCAGCCCGCGAGGACCCCAGCGGTGTTGGCGGTGGACCGTCCGTGACGTACGAGGATCAACGTGGCCATGACGGCCAGCCTAGGACGTGTTCGGGGGACCGGGTGATGACCCGCACGCCGGGCGGCTCGTCCGGCCCTCCCTCCGGCGGGAACTGGGCGGTGCGCCCCGGCGGTTCGCGCCGCCGAGGTGCGCGCGGGGCGCGGGGGCGGAAGAATGCGCGCCGTGATCGTGGACTGCGCCATCTACCGGGACGGCCGCCGGACCGAGGGCCCCGAGGATCTCTCCGACGCGCTCGCACTGGCCCGTACGTCCAGGAACACGTTCCTGTGGATCGGGCTGCACGAGCCGAACGAGGAGGAGTTCGACCGCGTCAGCAGTGAGTTCGGGCTGCACCCGCTGGCCGTCGAGGACGCCCTCAAGGCCCATCAGCGGCCGAAGCTGGAGGTCTACGACGACTCGCTCTTCGTGGTCCTCAAGCCCGTCGTGTACGAGCCGGAGTCGGACACGGTCAGCACCGGCGAGGTGATGGTCTTCGTCGGCGACTGCTTCGTCGTGACGGTGCGGCACGGCGAGGCCGCGCCCCTCGGGGCGGTGCGACGGCGGCTGGAGGCCGACCCGGACGTCCTGCGCCACGGTCCGACGACCGTGCTGTACGCCGTCAGCGACGCCGTCGTGGACCGCTACATCGAGGTGGCCGCCGAGCTCCAGGTGGATCTGGAGGAGCTGGAGGCCGCCGTCTTCGCACCCGTCGGCGACACTCGGCACACGGCTGCCAAGATCTACGGCTTCAAGCGGCAGGTGCTCGAGTTCCGGCGGGCGACCGGGCCGCTGACCACACCGATGGCCAAGCTCGCAGGTGCGTCGGTGCCCTTCGTGGACGAGCACTCCCAGCCGTTCTTCCGCGACGTCGACGACCATCTGACGCGTGCCAACGAGCAGGTGGACGGACTGGACCGGCTGCTGTCCGACGTGCTGTCCGCCCACCTCGCGCAGACGGGCGTGCGGCAGAACGACGACATGCGCAAGATCTCCGCCTGGGCCGCCATGGCGGCGGTGCCGACACTGGTCGCCGGCGTCTACGGCATGAACTTCGAGCACATGCCCGAGCTGACCTGGAAGTGGGGCTATCCGGCCGCGATCGCCCTGATGGTCCTCGTGGTGTACGGGCTGTACCGGCTGTTCAAGCGCCGCGGCTGGCTGTAGTGCCGTGCGACCGTGCCCTGGCCGGTGACTCGGCGGACTCCCGCACGCGGACGGCCCGCAACGAAGTGCGGGCGGCCGGCGCCGGAGCGCCGCGATGTCACCGGCATCGGCTCCAGGCCCCGCCGGGCCTCAGACGACGGGGGCCGTGGTCGCGGGACCGCCGAGGGCGTCGCGGCGCTCGGGCATCCTGAGCGTGACCATGCGCCGCCAGCCACCGGCGCGTTCGAAGGCGTACAGGGCGTGGATACCGCCGGCGAGCACCGCCGACTTGGACCTGGGCCATTTCAGGATCCGCCCCATGTGGGCCATGACCGCGAGGCTGACGTCCCGGTAGACGGCGATCTCGGTGAGGGCGCACTCACGCAGGGTGCCCTGGATGGCGCGCCCGTGCCCGGCGCGGGCGAGGCGGAGCAGTTCCTCGTGGCAGTAGGAGAGATGGTTGTCCTCGTCGTTGCAGATCTGCCTGACGGCCCTGCCGACCTCGGGGTGGTCGCCGAAGAACCTCACCAGCATGTCCATCTGGTCGGCGGCGCGCTGCTCGGTGACCCGGCTGTGCGAGAGGTAGACGACGATGTCCCGCTCGGTGAGCCGTTCGTCGCGGCGCAGCTTTTCGTGCGCCAGTCCGATCCCCTGCCGCTCCAGGAGCATCGTGTAGTCGGTCTCGGGCGGGACGCAGACCGGGTCCAGACCCCGCTTCCTCAGCAGGGCGTTGAAGATCCGGCCGTGCTTGTCCTCGTCCGCGCCGTGCCGGGTGATCTTCGGCGCGAGCGCCCGCATGGTGTCGGGCACGAGCGCGGCGATGCGGCCGTTCTCCCAGCCGCCCTGGGCCTCACCGCTGGCCGCGATCGAACAGAAGAGCTGGTAGGAATCGTCGTTCTCCAGGATCTCCTGGAAAAGGCTTCGGGCCGAGAGCATCACTGCCACCTCCGTGAGGCACCCCGTGGGCGACGGGCGTCCGCAGAGAACGAGTCAAATGCGGACCGGACGGACAGGCAACAGGTGAGCGGGGCGACTCCGCCGAAAGAAGGAGTACAAGGGCATACCGACCACGGGCGGACGGACGGGCGTTCCCCCGCCGGAGGCGGACGGCGGGCGCGGACCGGTCCGACGACGCCCGGCGCCGGCATGTCGCCGATGCACCGCGTCCGGGGCGTGACCGAGGACGAGGTGAGGCGTTAGACCTCGTGACGGCCGTGGCGGGGATGACCCCGAGCCCCCACCACGGCCGCAGGCATGTCCGGCGCCGCCCGCGGCGGACGGTTGGTGACCGGCGACCGGCGCCCCCGCCCGCCCGGCGGGAGAGCCCGCCCCGCGTTCGGGCCGTACACCGCCGGGCGGGTCCGGTCCGAACGCAGGCCCGTTACGCCAGTCCGGCGCGCTCCAGGGCCTCGGTGCCGGCCCGCAGGGCGGTCAGCCGCTCTTCCAGGGTGAAGCCGGCCGGGGCGAGGGTCAGGGTGGTCACGCCGGCGGCGGCGTAGGCCCGCATGCGGTCCGCGATCCGGTCGACGGTGCCCAGCAGGGCGGTGGAGTCGATCAGCTCGTGCGGCACGGCCGCCGCCGCGCCGGCCTTGTCCCCGGCGAGGTACTTGTCCTGGATCTCCGCGGCTTCCTTCTCGTAGCCCATGCGCTGGGCCAGTTGGTTGTAGAAGTTCTGCTTCCGGCTGCCCATCCCGCCGACGTACAGCGCGGTGTACGGGCGGAACATGTCGGCGAGGGCCCGGACGTCGTCACCGACCGCGAGCGGCACCGTGGGGCAGACGTCGAAGCCGTCCATCGTCCTGCCGACCTTCTCGCGGCCCGCGCGGATGTACCGGATCGCGGTGTCCTCGAGGTGCTCGGCGGAGGGGAAGATCAGCAGTGCGCCGTCGGCGATCTCGCCGGTCTGCTCCAGGTTCTTGGGGCCGATGGCGGCGATGTACAGCGGGATGCGCTCGCGCTCGGGGTGGACGGTCAGCTTGATGGGCTTGCCCGGACCGCCGGGGAGCGGGAGCGTCCAGTGCTCGCCCTCGTAGGTCAGGCGCTCGCGGGTCATCGCCTTGCGGACGATCTCCACGTACTCGCGGGTGCGGGCGAGGGGCTTGTCGAACTTGACGCCGTACCAGCCCTCCGACACCTGCGGTCCCGAGACGCCCAGGCCGAGGCGGAACCTGCCGCCGGAGAGCGAGTCCAGGGTGGCGGCGGTCATCGCCGTCATCGCCGGCTGGCGGGCGGGGATCTGGAGGATCGCGGAGCCCACGTCGATGCTCTCGGTCTGGGCGGCGACCCAGGAGAGGACCGTCGGCGCGTCGGAGCCGTACGCTTCGGCGGCCCAGCAGACGTCGTAGCCGAGACGGTCCGCCTCCTGGGCGACGGCGAGGTTGTCGCCGTCCATGCCCGCGCCCCAGTAGCCGAGGTTGATGCCCAGCCGCATACCGCTCCCCTTACCGCTCCGTGTGCTTCGGATGTACCGATTTACCGATGAGTAACGTCCTTGTCGCGGACTCTAGCGCGGGAAGCGGCGTCACGTCAGGGGCGGCCCGGCGACGGCTGCGCTGGCGAGTTGTCCACGGGGTCGCTCCGGGTGGGGCCGTGGCCAGTAATCTCGCGCCCATGGAGCAGAGGCAACTCGGCCGTACCGGCCTGCGCGTGTCCCGGATCGGGCTCGGCACCCTCACATGGGGGCGGGACACCGGCGAGCACGACGCTGCCGACCAGCTGAAGGCCTTCTGGGACGCGGGCGGCACGCTGGTCGACACGGCGGACGTGTACGGCGGCGGCGAGGCGGAGTACCTGCTCGGCCGGCTGCTGGAACGGCTGGTTCCGCGGCGCGATCTGGTCATCGCCACGAAGGCCGGCAGCGTGCTCGACCCCATGCGGCGGTTCGACGGTTCGCGCGGTCATCTGCTGACGGCCCTGGACGCCTCGCTGGAGCGGCTGGGCACCGACCACGTGGACCTGTGGCAGGTCCACGGCTTCGACCCGCACACACCGCTGGAGGAGACGCTCCAGGCGCTCGACATCGCGGTGAGCAGCGGCCGCGCGCGCTACGCGGGGGTGTCGGGCTTCTGCGGCTGGCAGCTCGCGAAGGCCGCCACGTGGCAGCTCGCCGTGCCGGGCACACGGACCCGTCTCGCCGGCACGCAGATGGAGTACTCGCTGCTGCAGCGCGGCGTCGAGCGGGAGGTGCTGCCCGCGGCGCGGGACCTCGGCGTGGGGTTGCTGCCGTCGTCCCCGCTGGGCCGCGGTGTGCTCACGGGCAAGTACCGGCATGCGACGCCCGCGGACTCGCGCGGGGCGTCGGAGCAGCTGGCCGCCTTCGTGGAGCCGTACCTGGACGAGTCGGCGACGCGCGTCGTGGACGCGGTCGCCACGGCCGCGGACGGGCTGGCGACGACCCCGCTCGAAGTGGCGCTCGCCTGGGTCCGCGACCGGCCGGGCGTGGTGGCGCCGATCGTCGGCGCCCGCAACGCGCAGCAGCTCACGCAGGCGTTGTCAGTGGAGGGTCTTAGTCTTCCTGACGAGATCTGCCGGGCGCTGGACGACGTGTCGGCACCCGTGCACCGCTATCCCGATCAGGACTGGAGCACGCTGTGACTGCGCTTCCCGGGGCGAGCCCCGGCACCCCCGCCGAGGACCCCGCGTCCGAGGGCTCCGCACCCGGGGACTCCGGTCCGGGCACGCCCGTCACCGCGGAACGGCGAAGTGCCGGGACGGAGCCGGACCAGGTACCCGGTGCCGCGGCGGACGGCGGAGGAGTCGCGGAGGATCCCTCCGCCGAGGATCCCTCCGGGGCCGGGAGCACCGTCGACGGCGAGGCCGCCGGGGACGCCGGAGCGTCCGAGGCCCAGGCGGAGCTGGCCGCGCAACGGGAGTTGCGGTCACGGATCGAGAAGCGCAAGGCCGAGAAGGCCGGGCCGATCGCAGCCGGCGGGAAGCTGAGCGGTACCGCGGCCGATCTTCTGGCGGCGGTGCGGGCCGTGGAAAGCGGCGCCAAGCCGTCGGGCGCGTTCTTCGACGCCTCCGCCGCGCCGAGGAAGCCGGCTCCGACGTCGGTGGCCGGGCAGGGACGGCCGAGGGTGCCGGCGCCCGGGCCCGCACGGCAGCGGGTCGATCCGGGCACGGTGGCGGCCGTTCTGGAGGTCCTGGTGTCGGGCGGTGCGCCGGAGGGCCTGGCCGCCCGGGTAGCCGGAGTGCTCGGTGAGCAGGCGGCCGACGCGCTCCGGGAGGACCCCTGGCGGCTGCTGGCGGTGCCCGGGGTGCAGCCGGAGCAGGCGGACGGTTTCGCCCGGGCCCTGCTGGGCGCGGAGTGCCGGCCGGACGACGGCCGGCGGGCCGCGGCACTGGTCGGCTGGCTGCTGGAGCGTGCCGCGCTCCGGGGGCACACGGCTCTGGACTCCGCGGCGGTGCGTACGGCGCTCGCCGGACACTCGGTGCCGGACCCGGACGAGGCGTTGCAGCACGCCATCGCCGAGGGGGTCGTGCTGGTCTTCCAGGACGGCGTCGACGCCGTGGAACCGGAGGAGGCCGAGGGCCCCGGAGGGCCTGAAGAGCACGGGGCGCCGGAGGCCGGGGAGGAATCCGGGCCGCAGGCGACGGTCCCGGTCCTGCTGGGCCTGGACCGGTACGCCCTGGCGGAGGAGAGCCTCGCCGACGGTCTGGCCCGGCTGGTCAAGACCGCGCAGCCGGCGTCCTGGGAGGAGGCCGCCGGGGCCGCGGGGTCACCGTCGACCGCGGAGCTCGTCCGTGCCGCCGCCGGGCACGGCCTGGTCGCGCACACGGGCGGCACGGCGGCCCGCGCCGAGCCGGCCGCCCTGGTGGAGGCCGCCCGCGCCCTCGGTCTGCGGGCGGTCGCCGCCGCGCACGGCGAGAACGGCCGGCGCGGGCTGGGTGCGGGCGCGGTCACGGTAGGGGGGCTGCTCTCCGGCTCCGAGGGCCCCGGCCGGGACGAGGACGGGACGCTGGCCGTGGATCTGCTCGCGGTGCTCGACGCGCCGCAGCTCGACGTCGAGACCGCGGCCGTGCTGGTGGAGTCACTGCCGGACGGGTGCCGGCTGGTGCTGAGCGGGGACCCGGGTGTGCTGTGGTCGGCCGGCGCGGGTCGGGTGTTCGCCGATGTACTGGCGGCCCGGGTGTGCCCGGTCGTCGCCTCCCGCACGCCCGATCCCGGGCCACTGGGCGAGCTGGTCTCCGGGATCGGCGTCGGCGAACTCAACCGGGTCGAGGCCCCCGGCAAGGAGGTCGTGATCGTTCCGGTGCGGGACGCGGGCGAGGCCGTGCACCGTACGGTCCAGCTGGTCGCCGACTCGGTCCCGAGGGCGATCGGGGTGCCGTCGGCCGATACCCAGGTCATCACGGTCGGCCATGGAGGCTCCGCGGGCACGAGGGCGCTCAACGCCGCCCTCAAGGAGCGGTTCAACCCCGGTCCCGGCCGATTCGGCGGCTTCGACCCGGCCGACCGTGTCGCCTACGCCCCAGCCCCCGGGCGAACCCTGACCGGCACGGTGGTCTCGGCCGACGCGGAGGGGCTGCGCGTCGACTGCGAGGGCAGGGCCGTCCTCGTCCCGAAGGACCTGGTGGAGTCGACGCTCCGGCACGGCTGGGCGCTCACGGCGCACCAGGCGGCCGGGATGCGCTGGCCCGCGGTCGTCGTGGTGCTGCCGGGGGACGCGGCACAGGGCCTCAGCCGCCCCTGGGTCTACACGGCGTTCAGCCGCGGGGAGCGCCATCTGTCCGTGGTCCACGGAGTGGAGCAGGCCCTGGCGCGCGCGGTGGCCGATATCCCGTCCGAGCACCGGACGACCCGGCTGCGCCCGCTTCTGGAGAACCTGCTCGCGCCGGGCGAAGAGGCCGCCGGCACCTGAGTGGATACGGCGCGCGGGCGGGGTGCGATACGAGGCGACACCCCGGCGAAGGCGCTCACCCGGGTGTGAGCGGCCGCCCCGCCGGGCACCGCCGCCCCACCCACCCGCACCCCGGGCGTGAGCGTCCCCACCACTGGGCGCCACCGCCACGCACGGCGCCACCAGGCCCCGACCGAGCGCGAACGGCACCCACCACGGCCCGTGCACGCATTCCTCTCGCGGCAGGGCACGGTGTGACGGCGCCCGGGTGAGCCTCAGCCGGCGGCCCTGCACCGCCGTGAACGGCTTCGCCCGGGACGCCTGAAGGTGACACGGCGCCCAGGTCCGCGGGTGGGCGGGGCCGCCCGTTGCTGCGGACGCGGACGGGCGGGCCGCCGACCCGGCTTCCGCCCACACGGCACGGAGCGGCGAGACACCGCGCGGAGACGGACGGTCGCAGCGGGTCCCGCGCGACACACCGCGCGGTTCCGCTCACGCGGAGTGGAGGTCGTCCAGGTCCTCCTCGTCGAAGACGGAGCTGACGTCGAAGCGGCAGACGACACGCTCCGGGTCCGCCTGGTCGAAGGGAGTGCTGAGCCATTCGCCGGGCTCGGGGAGTTCATCGGCGGCGGCGACCCACAGGGTGGAGTCGCCCTCCTCCAGGCCGAACTCCTTGTGCCGCGACGCGATCTCGTCCGGCTCGAACTCGCCGAACAGCACCCCCAGCGCGGCGTGCACACTCGCCCCCACGACCGCCGCGGAGGTGTCGTCCGCGTTCTCGTCCCGGTCGAGATCCGCGATCCGCTGGGCCTGTGCGAGCAGACGCTGAGGCTCCACGACGGCGTAGTCGCGTCGGATGAGAACACTCAGCGCGTTCGGTTCGTCCGGACCCGTGTACGGCGGCATCGAGTCGTCCGCGCCGGGGATCTCGAAGGGGGTGACCTCGTCATAGCGGTCGTACAGCCGCTCGTCGTACGCCTCGGCCGCGGCGGCAAGGGCGTTGAAGGCCGCGTACACCGCCGGGTCGTCCTCTCCCGTGCGGCGTTCGACCGCTTCGAGGTGGCGGTCCAGCGCGGCTTTGACCGCCTCGGCGGCGGCGCGGACCTCGGCAGCCGTGGGCTGCGCAGGAGCGGATGCATCAGACATAGTGCAGACGCTATCCGTAGTCGGCCCGTGCCCGCACAATAGATGCGATGCCGGAATACGAATTTGTCGACGTGTACGTGCCTCGCGGGGTCTCCCGCAAGGAGGCCACCCGTCTGCTGACCGACCATGCCGAATACGGACACTGGGAGTTGGACAGGCTGACTCTCCGCCGTGACGGCAGCCGCCGCGTACGGCTCCGCCGTCGCATCATCCGTCAGGTGCGCGCCACTTGGTGACTGTCTGCTGCACGAAGGACGGAGCGGGCCCGCGTTTGCGGGTCCGCTCCGTCGTGTCATCACATCATCACACAGAGGCACGGGCCTTGCGGTAGAGGAGCGCTCCGCCGAGCAGCAGGCCGGCGGCCGAGGATGCCCCCAGGCCGAGCGAGCCGGCGCCGGTCCGGGCGAGCTCCTCGGTGGCCTTGGGCGGTGTGACGGTGTTGGCACCCGGCGTGTTCGGGGTGGTGGGCTCGACCGGCGTACCCGGCTCACCGGGCTGGACGGGCGTCCCGGGCTCTCCGGGTTCACCCGGCTCATTCGGCTCGTTCGGCTCGTTCGGCTCGTTCGGCTCGTTCGGCTCGTTCGGCTCGTTCGGCTCACCGGGGTCACCGGGGTCACCGGGGTTTCCGCCGCCGTCGCCGTTGCCGCACTCGTTGCCGAGCGCGCCGTTGCCGAGCCCGCCGATCGTCACGCTGTTGCCGCAGGCGTTCACGGGCACATGGACGGGCGCCTGAACGGTGTTGCCGGAGCCGACACCGGGAGAGTTCGACGTGGCACCCTCGGTGTGGGCGCCGCCCTCGCCGGCGCCCTCCGAGGTGTCGGCGCAGCCGTTGCCGAACGCGGGGTTCAGCGCGCCGATGACGTTGACGGTGTTGCCGCAGACGTTCACCGGGACGTGGACCGGCACCTGGACCGTGTTCCCGGAGAGCACGCCCGGGGAGTCGGAGGCGCCGCCGTGGGCCCCCGCGCCGCCGTGCGCATGTGCGTAGCCGCTGCCGAGGACGAGCACGCCGCCCGCGGCCGCCACGGTGATCAGGCCTTTGCGCGTGACCTGTCGCATAGCTGGTTCCTGCCTTCTGACGTCCGGACTGCCCGGGCACCGTGCCCGGGAGCGGGGTGAATGCGGGCGGCCCCGGAGCGCACGGCGCGCACTCCGGGGCCGCCGGGTCAATCCCTCACAGGGGCGAGACGCAACGTCAGTCGTTGACGCAGACGTTGCCGAAGGCCGGGTTCAGCAGACCGATCACGGAGATCGTGTTGCCACAGACGTTCACCGGCACATGGACGGGCACCTGCACGACGTTGCCCGAGAGCACGCCAGGGGAGTTCACGGCGGCACCCTGGGCACCCGAGTCGGCGACGGCCATGCCCGCACCCGCGAGAACCAGACCACCGGTGGCAGCCGCAGCAGCGACGACCTTCTTGATCATTATTCCTCCTAGTTGGCAATGCGATCCCAACTGCGGACCGCACACCTGTAACGAGGAGGGGCTAATGGAGCTACTAGCGTATGAGCCCATTCACCCTTTTCAGTCATATGCGCACGCGCGGACGAATGCCGCCGTACCGCTTCCGCGCGACGGGCCCACCCCGCCCGCGCCGAGGGACGCAGCACGGCCCCCCGCAGTGCGGCGGAGCCCTGACCCCGGCCCTCGGCGGGCCTGCTCCTCGACGGCTCAGCTCGCGTCGAGGAAGCGGTCCAGCACCCGAACGCCGAACTTCAGGCCGTCCACCGGCACGCGCTCGTCCACCCCGTGGAACATCCCGGCGAAGTCCAGCTCCGGCGGCAGTTTCAGCGGCGCGAAACCGAAGCAGCGGATGCCGAGGTCGTCGAAGGACTTGGCGTCGGTGCCGCCGGAGAGCATGTACGGCACGGCCCGGGCGATCGGGTCCTCGGCACGCAGCGCCGACTGCATGGCGTCCACGAGGTCGCCGTCGAAGCTCGTCTCCAGCGCCTTGTCGGCGTGGACGTCCTCGCGGCGGACCCGGGGGCCGAGGATCCGGTCGAGGTCGGCGAGGAACTCCTCCTCGTAGCCGGGCAGGAAGCGCCCGTCCACGTGAGCGGTCGCCTGTCCCGGGATGACGTTCACCTTGTAGCCGGCGCCCAGCATGGTGGGCGCGGCGGAGTTGCGGAGCGTGGCCCCGATCATCTTGGCGATGCCGCCGAGCTTGGCGAGGGTCGCCTCCATGTCCTCCGGGTCGAGCGGGGTGCCCAGCGCGTCCGACAGCTCGTCCAGGAAGGACCGCACGGTCTTGGTCACCCGCACCGGCCAGGTGTGGCGGCCGAGCCGGCCGACCGCCTCGCAGAGCTCGGTGATGGCGTTGTCGTGGTTCGTCATGGAGCCGTGCCCGGCGGTGCCCTCGACCGTGAGCCGCATCCAGTGCATGCCCTTCTGGGCCGTCTCGACGAGGTAGAGCCGCAGGTTCTCGTTGACGGTGAAGGAGAAGCCGCCGACCTCGCCGATCGCCTCGGTGACCCCCTCGAAGAGATCGGGGTGGTGGTCGACGAGGTGCCGGGCGCCGTACGTGCCGCCCGCCTCCTCGTCCGCGAGGAACGCCAGCACCACGTCGCGCGGGGGCCGGCGGCCGCTGCGCAGCCGGTCGCGCACGACGGCGAGGGTCATCGCGTCCATGTCCTTCATGTCCACCGCACCCCGGCCCCAGACGCAGCCGTCGGCGATCTCCCCGGAGAAGGGGTGGTGGGTCCAGTCGTCGGCGCTGGCCGGAACGACGTCGGTGTGGCCGTGGATGAGCAGTGCCGGGCGGGAGGGGTCCTCACCCTCGATCCGGGCCACCGCGGAGGCCCTGCCCGGGTGCGACTCGATGATCCTGGGTTCCAGACCGACCTCGGCGAGCTTCTCCGCCACGTACTCGGCGGCCGCCCGCTCGCCCGGGCCCGAGTGGTCGCCGTAGTTGCTGGTGTCGATCCGGATCAGATCGCGACAGAGGTCGACGACCTCGTCCTCGCCGGAGACCTTCCGGGCGGTGTCCGTCTCGCTCACGCTGATTCCTCCCGCTGTCGCTCTGCTGGTCCCCCACATCCTCCCCCTCCCGGAGCCGCGCCCCAAGGGCGGCCGCCCGCCGACACACGCCCGTCGCAGGCGGCGGCCCGGCCCCGGTTGCCGGGGACGGGGGCGTGATCGAGCACCCCCCGAATGTTTGCTATGGTTTTCCACGTCGGAACGGCCCAGGGCCGGGAGACGGACACCTTGTCCGGGTGGCGGAATGGCAGACGCGCTAGCTTGAGGTGCTAGTGCCCTTTATCGGGCGTGGGGGTTCAAGTCCCCCCTCGGACACCATCAGAGAACCCCAGCTGAGCTGGGGTTTTTTGTTTGTGTCGAGCCGGCGTACCGGTCGGTGCGGGGATGAGGTGAGGAGCTGTGGGACGCGGACGGCGGACGGCGCCGGCGGCCCCGCTGCCGCAGCGGGACGGGATCGACCCGGTGCGGCTGCGGTTTCCCGAGGACCCGGACGGCGCCTGGCCCACGGTGCGGGACCATCTCGTGCACCGGTTCGCCGGGGCGGTCGGCGCCGGGCGGGTGGACGCCATGCTGCGGGACGGGCGCTTCGTCGGCACGGACGGCCCGGTCGCCGCGGACGAGCCGTACACCGCCGGGAGGTACGTGTGGTTCCACCGCGACTTCGCGCCCGAGACGCCGGTACCGTTCGAGATCGGGATCGTCCACCGCGACGAACGGGTGGTGATCGCCGACAAGCCGCACTTCCTGGCGACGACACCGCGCGGCAGCCACGTCACGGAGACCGCGCTGGCCCGGCTGCGGCGCGATCTGGGGCTGCCCGGGCTCCAGCCGGCGCACCGGCTGGACCGGCTCACCGCAGGGCTCGTGCTGTTCGTCGTGCGGCCCGGCGACCGCGGCGCCTACCAGACGCTGTTCCGCGATCGCCGGGTGCACAAGGAGTACGAGGCGGTGGCTCCGTACGACCCGGAGGTCGCCCTGCCCGTGACCGTACGCAGCCGCATCGAGAAGGAACGCGGGGTGCCCGCGGCGCGGGAGGTTCCGGGCGAGCCCGACAGCGAGAGCCGGATCGAGCTGCTGGAGCGGAGAGGAGGGCTGGGCCGGTACCGGCTGCTGCCGACCACCGGCCGTACCCATCAGCTGCGGGTGCACATGAGCGGTCTGGGGCTGCCGATCCTGAACGACCCGCTGTACCCCACGGTGCTCCCGACCGAGGGGCCGGAGGACTTCTCGCGTCCGCTCCAACTGCTCGCACGGACACTGGAGTTCACCGACCCCGTCACCGGGGAGCCGCGCCGGTTCACCAGCCGTCGGCGGCTCGCTCAGTGGCCGCGGTCGATCCACTCCTGAAGGTGCGGCGCCTCGACGCCGATCGTGGTCGTCCCTCCGTGGCCGGGGCGGACCAGTGTCTCCGGTGGAAGCGTCAGGAGCCGGTCCCGGACCGAGTCGATGATCGTCGGGAAGTCGGAGAACGACCGGCCCGTCGCTCCCGGGCCGCCCTGGAACAGGGTGTCGCCGGTGAGGACGGTGACCAGTTCGGGAGCGTGGAGACAGATCGCGCCGGGCGCGTGGCCGGGGGTGTGCAGGACGGTCAGTGCGGTGCCGGCGACGGTCAGGGTCTGCCCGTCGGCGAGTTCGCCGTCGGGAGCCCGGCCGGGATGGGTCTGCTTCCACAGGGGGAGGTCGTCCGGGTGCAGCAGGACCGGCGCGCCGGTGGCCTCGGCGAGCGCCGGGGCCGCATCGATGTGGTCGTTGTGCGCGTGGGTGCAGACGACGGCGCGCAGCGCCCGGCCGCCGAGGGCGGCGAGGATCGCGTCGGCGTCGTGGGCCGCGTCGACGACGATCGCCTCCTCGTCGTCGCCGACGATCCAGACGTTGTTGTCGACCTCCCAGGTGCCGCCGTCGAGGGAGAAGGTGCCGGAGGTGACCAGGTGGTCGATGCGGGCGGTCACAGGACCACAACCGAGCGCAGCACGTCGCCCGCGTGCATCCGGGCGAAGGCCTTCTCCACGTCGCCGAGTCCGATGGTCTCCGTGACGAAGGCGTCGAGGTCGATCCGGCCCTGGAGGTGCAGGTCGACGAGCGTGGGGAAGTCGCGGGAGGGCAGACAGTCCCCGTACCAGGAGGACTTGAGCGCGCCACCCCGGCCGAAGACGTCGAGGAGCGGCAGTTCCAGCTTCATGTCGGGAGTGGGGACGCCGACGAGGACGACGGTGCCGGCGAGGTCGCGGGCGTAGAACGCCTGCCGGTACGTCTCGGGCCGGCCGACCGCGTCGATCACGACGTCCGCGCCGAAGCCGTCCGTCAGCTCGCGGATGGCTTCCACAGGGTCCCCGGTAAGGGAGTTGACGGTGTGGGTCGCGCCCATCGTCCTGACGGTCTCCAGCTTCCGGTCGTCGACGTCGACGGCGATGATCCGGGTCGCCCCGGCCAGTCGTGCGCCCACGACCGCCCCGTCGCCGACACCGCCGCAGCCGATGACCGCCACGGAGTCCCCCCGGCCCACCTGGCCGGTGTTGACGGCGGCGCCGATGCCGGCCATCACGCCGCAGCCGAGCAGGCCCGCGGCGGCCGGGGAGATCGCCGGGTCCACCTTGGTGCACTGGCCGGCGGCGACGAGGGTCTTCTCGGCGAACGCGCCGATACCCAGGGCGGGCGACAGTTCGGTGCCGTCCGTGAGGGTCATCCTCTGCCGGGCGTTGTGGGTGTCGAAGCAGTACCAGGGGCGTCCTCGCCGGCAGGCGCGGCAGTGGCCGCACACGGCCCGCCAGTTGAGGATCACGTAGTCGCCCGGTTCGACCTCGGTCACACCGTCGCCGACCGACTCGACGACGCCGGCCGCCTCGTGGCCGAGGAGGAACGGGAAGTCGTCGTTGATCCCGCCCTGCTTGTAGTGCAGATCGGTGTGGCAGACCCCGCAGGCCTGCACCTTCACCACGGCTTCCCCGGGTCCCGGGTCGGGGACGACGATCGTCTCGACCCGTACCGGTTCGTTCTTCCCGGGTGCGACCACACCTTGCACCTGCTGCGGCATTGCTGGACCTGCCCTTCCTCGCGCAGTGACGTCACCACCCACTATGGCGTGCGCAGGGGTTGGTCCGTGCGCGCCGGGTGCCGAAAGGCACCTGCTCGTGCGGAACGCGGGTGACCGGCACTCGGGGCGGTCCGGATCGGCGGGAGACCCGGGGACCCGGACCGCCGCCGGCGCGCTCCCGGGCAACGGCGAGGTCCCCGCCGGTTCCGGCGGGGACCTCGTCCGGGTGGTGCGGCGCGCGGCGGCCGGAAAAGTCAGACGGACCGGCGCTCTGCGGCGATGCGCCGGACCCGGTTGCGGACCGTGAACCAGCCGCCGACGAGGGCGAGCGCGATCAGCGGCAGGCAGTTGACGGTGGTGCGGCTGATCCCGCCGTCCATCCACATCAGGACCAGGACGGAGGCGAGGAAGACCAGCGTGACGATCTGCGTCCAGGGGGCCCATGGCAGCCGGTATGCCGGGCGGGCGAGCCGGCCTTCCCTGGAGCGGTTCACGAAGAGCAGCGAGCAGACCATGATCATGCCCCAGGTACCGATGATGCCGATCGAGGCGAAGTTCAGCACCAGTTCGAAGGCGTCGCCGGGCATCACGTAGTTCAGGAAGACGCCGAGGATGCCGAAGCCCGCGGTGAGCAGGATGCCGCCGTAGGGGACGCCGCCCTTGTTCATCACGCCGGTGAACCTCGGTGCGGAACCCGAGATCGACATCGAGCGGAGGATCCGGCCGGTGGAGTAGAGGCCGGAGTTCAGGCTGGACAGCGCGGCGGTGAGCACGACGAGGTTCATGATGCTCGCGGCGCCGGGGATGCCGAGCTTGTTGAGGACCGTGACGAAGGGGCTCTGGTCGCCGGTGAAGGCCGTGTACGGCAGCAGCAGGGAGAGCAGCACCACGGAGCCGACGTAGAACAGGGCGACGCGCCACATGATCGAGTTGATCGCCTTCGGCATGACCTTCTCGGGGTTCTCGGTCTCACCGGCGGCGACGCCGCACAGCTCGACGGAGGCGTAGGCGAAGACGACGCCCTGGATGAGCAGCAGCATGGGCATGACGCCGCTCGGGAAGATGCCGCCGTTGTCCGTGATGGTGGACAGGCCAGGGGTGTGGCCGCCGACGTCGTGCTGGGTGACGACGAGGAAGATGCCGATGAGCATGAAGAGCACCAGTGCGCCGACCTTGATGATCGCGAACCAGAACTCCATCTCGCCGAAGTACTTCACCGAGATCAGGTTGGCGGTGAGGACGACGGCGAGGGCGATCAGCGCGAGCACCCACTGCGGGACGCCGCTGAACGCCGACCAGTAGTGGGCGAACACCGCGGCCGCGGTGATGTCCGCGATGGCGGTCGTCGACCAGTTGAGGAAGTACAGCCAGCCCGCGGTGTAGGCGCCCTTCTCGCCCATGAACTCACGGGCGTAGGAGACGAAGGCGCCGGAGGAGGGCCGGTAGAGGACCAGCTCGCCGAGCGCGCGGACGACGAGGAACGCGAAGACGCCGCAGAGTGCGTACGCGATGAAGAGCGACGGGCCGGCGCCGGCCATCCGGCCACCCGCGCCGAGGAAGAGGCCCGTACCGATGGCACCGCCGATGGCGATCATGTTGATGTGCCGCGACTTGAGGTCCTTGCGGTACCCGGCGTCTCCGGCGTCCACGTGGGGGACGCCGGTGGCCGGGGTGCCGGCGACGGGCGTATCGGCCGCAGTCATGGTGCGGTCACTCATGCAGGTGTTCGCCTTCGTGAGGGGGGTGTGCGGTACCGGAACTACTCCGGCGGCCTTCCTGCGGTGCGGAGGTGGGTCGCCGCGGCAAGGCAGGGCGGGCGCAGACGGCCCGACACCACATGATCATGGTAATCCTGGGATATTGACAGCCACCAACCCAACTCAGGCATAAATCTGAGGTACTTCAGAGGTTCGACAAGGTGATTCACGGGTGCGCCGCCTCATCGAGGCGTGGCGGGCCGCCTCATGGAGCGAGCACGTCCAGCTCCTGGAGGGCCCCGGCGGCGATCTCCCGGGTCAGCCGTTCGGCATGCTCGGCGTCGCCTTCGCGAACGGCTTCGGCGACCTGGACATGGAGGGTGACGGCGGCCGGGTCCGGGTCCGGGTCCTCGAACATCACCTGGTGGTGGGTGCGTCCGGTGAGCGCCTCGGCCACGACGTCGCCGAGGCGGGCGAACATCTCGTTGCCGGAGGCGTTGGGCACGATCCGGTGGAACGCGAATTCGTGCTTGAGGTGACCCTCCGGCTGATGGCCGCGGGAGGCGGCGACCATGCCGAGGGCGCACTCGGTGAGCGCGGCGCACTGCTCGGCGGTGGCATGGCGGGCGGCGAGCCCCGCGGCGACCGGCTCGATCGCGGAGCGGAGCACGGTCAACGAGCGCAACCGGCGGGGCCGGTCGGCGCCGGCGAGCCGCCAGCGGATGACGCGCGGATCGTAGACGTTCCACTCGTCGGCCGGCCGGACGGTCACCCCGACGCGCCGCCGGGACTCGACGAGGCGCATCGACTCCAGGACCCGGACCACTGCACGGACCACGGTGCGCGAGACGTCGAAGCGCTGGGCCACCGCGTCCGTACGCAACACGCCGGCGGGCGGGTACTCGCCCGCGGTGATCGCCAGGCCGAGGCTGTCCAGAACGTGCACGTGCAGCCGTGGCCCTCTGCGGTCATGACCCGAGGGTTCGGGGACACATCCGGCGAGAAAGTATGACGTTCACATCTCCGAGTCTTGAATACGCACGTCGCACTTGATGGGTTTCAGTAGCGCACGGCCCGGCGTCCGACCGACGTCCGGGCCGATGTCGACGAGGACAGCGAGGCAGCTATGAGCACCCCCCACGTCGTCGTGGTGATGGGCGTGGCAGGGACCGGCAAGACCACCATCGGTCCCCTGCTCGCCGAGGCACTGGGCGTTCCCTACGCCGAGGGCGACGACTTCCATCCCGCGGGCAACATCGCCAAGATGTCCGCCGGCATCCCGCTGGACGACGCCGACCGCGGGCCCTGGCTGGACGCCATCGGCCGCTGGGCGCACGGCAGGGCCGGGCTCGGCGGTGTCGTCAGTTGCTCCGCGCTCAAGCGGACCTATCGGGACCGGCTGCGGACCGCCGCACCGGACGTCGAGTTCCTCCATCTGACCGGCGACCGCGCGCTGATCGAACGCCGAATGGCCGAGCGCAAGGGCCACTTCATGCCCACCGCGCTGCTCGACTCGCAGTTCGCCACCGTGCAGCCACTGCAGGGCGACGAGGCCGGCGTCGCCGTCGACGTCTCCGGCTCCCCCCAGGAAATCACCGAGCGGGCCGTCACCGCGCTGCGCCGGCTCGAGGACTAACGAAACACCGTGACCCGTCCCAGCGTCGAGATGCCGGCAGCGGACGCCACCGAACCGATGTCCGCGGCGGGCGACGCACAACTCGGCATGGCGGTACTCGCCGGCATCGCCGTCATCGTCGTGCTCATCACCCGCTCGCACTGCACGCCTTCCTGGCGCTGACCACCGGCTCACCAGTGCTGTGCCCTTCGCCGGCGCTCCGCCGGACAAGACCATCGTGTCGTTCACCACCGGACCGGGCACCACCGTCGCCGGTGTCGGCGTGCTGATCCCGCCGGGAGCGATCCTCGGCAAGCTGCTCGCCGACTCCGGCGGCGCGGACCGGATCGTCGACACGATCCCCGCGAGGGCCGGCGGCAGGGCGATGCCGTGGGCGATGGTCCTGATCGGCTCGGTCGTCGGCCTGCCCCTGTTCTTCGAGGTCGGCATCGTCCTGCTGATCCCCGTGGTGCTGATGCTCGCCAGGCGCGGCAACAACTCGCTGATGCGGATCGGCATCCCGGCCCTCGCCGGACTCTCCGTGAGGCTGGTGGAGGAGTACTTCGGGATGAACGTCGGCCGGACGGTGAACCCCTGGTCGGTGATGGAGACCGTCATCCCGGTCGTCGGCATCGTCCTCGTGCTGCTGCTGTCCCTCGTGCCGTAGCCGCGGTCAGTCCCGGTCGGGGTCCCACAGCGGGTGCTCCCGGCGGGCCCACCGGCGCTCGACCGACCCGGAACGCATGCCACGGCGTGCCTCCGGGTCGGCGAGCGCCATCCTGACGTGCCCGATCAGCACGACTCCGATGGTGAGCGCCAGCCAGTCGTGGACGAACGTCGCGCCGTTGCGCCAGACCAGCGGGGCGAGATGCGTGAACCACATCAGCAGCCCCGTGCCCAGCATCACCAGCACCGCGCCCGCGATCCACGCCGCGTACAGCTTCTGCCCGGCGTTGAACTTCCCGGCAGGGCGCTCCCCGGGACCCCGCCGGCGGCGGAGCGCGGCCCGCAGCCAGGTGCGGTCGTGCGGCCCGAAGCGGTTCAGCCGCCGCAGGTCCTTCCGGAACGCGCGGGAGCCCAGACCCAGCAGGAACGGCACCGGGAGCAGCAGCCCCGACCACTCGTGCAGGGTCACCACGAGTGCGCGCCGGCCGACGAGTTCGGCGAGCGCGGGCACGTAGAGACAGGCGGCCGTGGTGACGCACAGCAGCATCAGCGCAGCCGTGGCGCGGTGCACCAGGCGCTCGGCGGTGCCGAACCTCCTGACGCGGGCGGAGGGTTCAGGCGGTGGGGGCGTCGTCGCGGCCGTTCGACCGGCCGACCCAGGCGTCGATGTCATAGCCTCGCTCCTCCCAGTACCCGGGGCGCACGTCACGGGTCAGGGAGATCCCGGAGAGCCATTTCGCGGACTTGTAGAAGTACATGGGCGCGACGTACAGCCGTACCGGGCCGCCGTGCGCGTGGGAGAGCGGTTCGTCCTGCATCCGCAGGCAGACGAGGACGTCGGAGCGGCGGGCCTGGTCGAGGGTCAGGCTCTCGCTGTACGCGCCGTCGAAGCAGGTGAACCGGACCGCCCGGGCCTCCGGCCGCACGCCGACGGCGTCCAGCAGTTCCGACAGCCGGACGCCCTCGAACGGGGTGTCGGGGACGCGCCAGCCCGTCACGCACTGGACGTCGCGCACGAGGCGGGTCTGCGGCAGCCTGCGCAGGGCGGCGAGGGTGAACCCGGCGGGGCGCTCGACCAGTCCGCCGACGGTGAGCCGGTAGTCGGCGGCCGTCCTGCGGGGCACGGACGCGGCGACCGAGTAGTAGCGGAAGCCGCCGCCGCCCGGCAGCAGGCCGGTGAGCTTGGTCGGGTCCTTGTCGGCGACCGACCCGAGGACGGCGTCAAGGCCGCGCTGGAGCCAGGGCGCGGCGGCGACGCCGGCGGCGCCGAGGCCGAGCACCGTGAGGACCGTGCGCCGGCCGACGGGCGCACCCTCCGAGTCCGGGTCCCGGTCCGGCTCCGGCTCCGGCTCCGGCTCCGGCTCCGGCTCCGGCTCCGGGGCAGCCGACGCGCCCGGGGCGGTGGGCGTGCCCGGCTCCGCGGGGGTGCCCGGGGCCGGCGACGGCGGGTCGGAGGGCGCCGGACCCGGGGGCGGGGTGGTTTCGTTCACCCTTGGATTCGAGCACCCGCGGCCGCCGGGATCCAGCGGCCGCGGGCATCCGTCAGAATTCCGTCACACCTGGGCGCCGGGCGCCGGCTCCGTCCCGGCGGCCTGCTCCAGCCGGAAGGCCTCGTTGCCGAGCCCGATCCGGGCGTGCACCTCGGGCCGTACGGACTTCAGGACCACGCCGTAGACCAGCCCCCCGACCAGGGAGCCGCCGATGATGCCGGGCAGGACCCAGCTCAGCGCGGAACCGGGGCCGGCGCCGATCAGGACGTCGAAGTCCTTCACCGTGTAGACGGCGATCGCGAGGAGAGCGAGTCCCGCGAGCCCGGAGCAGACGAGCCGCCAGGCCAGCGGGCCGGCGGCGCCGCGGCGGACGAAGAAGGCGATCACGGCGAAGGAGGCAGCCGCCATCAGCAGGATCACCCCGAGGGCCCCGATGTTGCCCATCCAGGTGAACAGGCGCAGCACCGGAGTGGTCGGGTCGCCCGCGGGCATGGCGTCGGTGGCGGCGAAGGCGGCGATCACCGCGACGGAGACGACGGACTGGAGCACCGATCCGGTGGCGGGGGCGCCGCTCGCGCGGCTCGTCCGGCCGAAGCCGGCGGGCAGCAGGCCCTCCCTGCCCATGGCGAACGCGTACCGAGCGACGACGTTGTGGAAGCTGAGCAGCGCCGCGAACATGCCGGTCAGGAAGAGGACGTGCAGCACATCGGTGAAGGTGGCGCCGAGCCGGCTGCGGGTGAGGGAGAACAGCAGGCCGGGGCCCTGTTCGGCCGCCTCGCGGGTGACGGCGCCGGGTCCGGTGGCGACGGTGAGCGCCCACGCGCTGAGCGCGAGGAACAGCGCGGCGTAGCCGACGGCGAGGAACATCACGCGTGAGACGACGACCTGGGGACGGCTGGTCTCCTCCGCGTACACCGGGGACTGCTCGAAGCCGACGAACGCCGCGATGCAGAAGCAGAGGGCGGTGCCGAGACCCGCGCCGGCGAGGGTGCCGGGGTCGAAGGCGCTCAGGGAGAGCCCCTCGGGGCCGGGGTCGGCGACGGCGGCGACGTCGAAGACGACGACGAGGGCGCACTCGACCACCAGGAGAACGCCGAGCACCCTGGCGTTGAGGTCGATCTTCAGCCAGCCCAGGACGGCGACGACGGCGGCGGCGGCGAGCGCGGGCACCCACCAGGCGACGGTCACGTCGAGGTGGGCGGCGAGCAGCCCCGAGACCTCGAAGCCGAGGATGCCGTAGATGCCGACCTGCATCGCGCTGTACGCGACGAGGGCGACGAGCGCGGCCCCGGCGCCCGAGGTGGGGCCGAGGCCGCGGGCTATGTAGGCGTAGAAGGCGCCCGCGTTGTGGACGTGGCGGCTCATCTCGGCGTAGCCGACGCTGAACAGCATCAGGACGACGCCGAGGACGACGTACAGCAGGGGCTGGCCCACGATGCCCATCACGCCGTAGACGGTGGGCATGACCCCGGCCACCACCATCAACGGTGCGCTGGCCGCGAGGACCGAGAGCAGCAGGCCCGCGGTCCCGAGCCGGCCGGCGCGCAGCGCCCGTTCCTGGCCCTTGTAGGTATTGATCTCGCTCGTGCTGGTGGCGCTCGTGCTGGTGCTCGAACTGGCCGGCGGCATGGCGGGGCGGTCCCTTCGGGGATGGGCGGTTCAGACGGAGCCGAGCGCGGCGTCGCGCGCGGTCTGGAAGGCGTGGTGCGGGTCCCGGTCCGGGTAGGACCAGGGGTCTGGGGTGGCGTGCGGCCCGATGCGGTGGAACAGGGCGGCCGCCTCGGCGGAGCGTCCCTCGCAGTACTTTGCGTGGGCGAGGAAGTTGAGGTCGAGACGGTTGCGCGGGTGGTCCTCGCCCTCCCACTCCAGCCACCAGTCGAAGGCCGCCTTCATCACCAGGCGGGCCCGCCGGCCGGTCCAGTGGCCGGAGGCGAGGGGGTCGGCCGGCTCGCGGCCGGCCGCCGCCAGCACCCGGTACCGCTCGGCGTGCGCGACGACGGGCAGGACCGCGAGGGGGGAGTCGGCCGGGGCCTGCTCGGCCGCCCAGGACGCGAAGTCGTACACCTCGTGGAGCGGGTCCTGCCCGGCGCCGGCACGGCGTTCGGCGAGCCGGGCGGCCATCAGGTGGTGCGCGTGGTGGTGCTCGGGGTGACGGACCCGTACCTCGTCGAAGAGACGGACGACCTCCTCCTCGGTGCCCAGGGTGCGGGCGAGGAGTAACTGGGCGAGCCACGGAGTCGGGTCCCGGGGCGCGAGCCCCGCCGCCACGAGGCAGGCGGCCCTGGCGGACTCCGGCCGTTCCTTGCCGCGCAGAGCGGCCCGGACCTCGGCGCAGGCGAGCAGCACTGCGGCGTCGGCGCTGTCGGGCTCCGCCAGGAGCCAGTCGCGCGCCCAGGCGGCGCTCGACGGCGGCTCGCCGAGGACGACGAGCCGATGGCCCCGGCGGTCCCAGTCGTCACCGGTCGCCGTGAGCAGCGACCGCACCGCGCTCCACCGGCCCTGGGTCAACTGTGCGCGCGCCGATGTGAGTTCGGTGTCGTCGAGCGCGGCGTCGAAGGACCGGCCGGAGCGCCCGGCGCGACGGCGGCGGCCGAGCGGAGGCGGAGGTGGGGGCATCCGCGTTGCTACTTTCACATCAGACTGTGAGCGAATGATCGCGCTCAGCAAAGCGGCAGGGAAGGCTCCCCGTCAAGGCCGGACCTTCCGCAACCCCGCCGCTGCCCATCCGCGCCACCTGGGACAGGTCGACCCGCCCCGCGTACAAGCGGGTTGGTCAGGGCCGCTGTCCTGCGGAGATGCCCTCAGGCCGCCTCCGCACAACCCCGCCCCGGCCACCCGTCATGTCCCACCGGCGCCACGCCCACGCGTCCCCGGTCACGACACCGCCTTCGCCGCCGCCCTGCCCGCCGCGCGCCCCGAGAAGATGCAGCCGCCGAGGAAGGTGCCCTCGAGGGAGCGGTAGCCGTGCACGCCGCCGCCGCCGAACCCGGCCGCCTCGCCCGCCGCGTACAGACCCGGCAGGGGCTCGCCGCCGTCGGCGAGGACCCGGGACGAGAGGTCCGTCTCCAGGCCCCCGAGCGACTTCCGGGTGAGGATGTTGAGCCGCACGGCGATGAGGGGACCGGCGCCGGGGTCGAGGATGCGGTGTGGGGACGCGGTGCGGATAAGCCTGTCGCCGAGGTACTTGCGGGCGCCGCGGATGGCCGTGACCTGGAGGTCCTTGGTGAAGGGGTTGGCGATCTCCCGGTCCCGGGCGATGATCTCGCGGCGCAGCGCCGCCTCGTCGATGAGGGGTTCCTCGGTGAGCGCGTTCATCCCGCGCACCAGCGCCGTCAGGTCCTTCTCGACCACGAAGTCGGCCCCGTTGTCCATGAACGCCCTGACGGGACCCGGCACTCCGGCCCGCGCCCGGCCGACGACCCCGCGGACGGAGCGGCCGGTGAGGTCGGGGTTCTGCTCGCTGCCGGAGAGGGCGAACTCCTTGCCGATGATGCGCTGGTCGAGCACGAACCAGGTGTGGTCGTGGCCGGACCGGGTGATGTGCTCCAGCGTCCCGAGCGTGTCGAAGCCCGGGAACAGCGGGACGGGGAGTCGCCGTCCGCGCGCGTCCAGCCAGAGCGAGGACGGGCCGGGCAGGATGCGGATGCCGTGCCGGGCCCAGATGGGGTTCCAGTTCTCGATGCCCTCGGTGTAGTGCCACATGCGGTCGCGGTTGATGTGGCGGGCGCCGGCCGACTCGGCGATGCCGAGCATCAGTCCGTCGACGTGGGCCGGGACGCCGGAGAGCATCTTCCCGGGCGGGGTGCCGAGCCGCTCGGGCCACTGGGCGCGTACGAGGTCGTGGTTGCCGCCGATGCCGCCGGAGGTGACGACGACGGCCTGGGCGCGGAGTTCGAACGAGCCGGTGACCTCGCGGCTGCTCGCCTCGCCCCGCTCCACGCCGGACGGCTCCAGGATCTCGCCGGTGACGGTGTCGAGGGCGCCCGAGGTACGGGCGAGCCCCGTCACCCGGTGGCGGAAGCGCAGTTCGACCAGTCCGCGGGCGACGCCTTCCCGCACCCGGCGCTCGAACGGCTCGATGATGCCGGGCCCGGTCCCCCAGGTGATGTGGAACCGGGGTACCGAGTTGCCGTGCCCGTTCGCGTCGTAGCCACCGCGCTCGGCCCAGCCGACGACCGGGAAGAACCTGACGCCCTGGGCATGCAGCCAGGGCCGCTTCTCACCGGCGGCGAAGTCGACGTAGGCCTCCGCCCAGCGACGCGGCCAGTGGTCCTCGTCGCGGTCGAACCCGGCCGTGCCGAACCAGTCCTGCAACGCCAGGTCGTGGCTGTCCTTGATGCGCATCCGCCGCTGCTCCGGCGAGTCGACCAGGAAGAGGCCGCCGAACGACCAGTGTGCCTGCCCGCCGAACGACTGCTCCGGCTCCTGGTCGAGCAGGATGACCTTCCGCCCGGCGTCGACGAGTTCGGCGGTGGCCACGAGACCCGCCAGTCCTGCCCCGATCACGATGACATCAGCGTCGTACGCCATGGTTGGTGTCCCTCTCGGAGCGGGCGCCCGGCGGCGCCACCCAGTGCGGTGGCTCCGATCTTCTGTACGCGGCAGTAACTCGTCAACACTTCCCACCGGGGAAAGCGGCGGTGGCCCTGGCGTCCGCTCCCCCGGCTGGTTGGATGGCGCCATGAGCACCTCTGCGCATCCCTCCGAGGAGATCCTGGACATCGTCGACGAGAACGACGAGGTCGTGGGCCGGGCGCCGCGCGGCGAGGCCTATGCGCGCGGCCTGCGGCACCGCGCCGTGTTCGTCCTCGCGCGGGACGCGGAGGGACGGGTCTTCGTGCACCGCCGCACAGCGACGAAGCTCGTCTTCCCGTCCCTGTACGACATGTTCGTCGGCGGTGTCGTCGGCGCGGGCGAATCGTACGACGACGCGGCGCTGCGCGAGGCCGAGGAGGAGCTGGGCGTCCGTGGGCTGCCGCGTCCGGTCCCGCTCTTCAAGTTCCTCTACGAGGCGTCCGTGCCGGCGCCGGCCGGCGGACCCGAGCCGGTCTGGCACACCTGGTGGTCGGCCGTCTACGAGGTGCGCTGCGAACTCCCTGTGCGTCCGCAGGCGGAGGAGGTCGCCTGGCACCGGTTCCTGCTCGAGTCCGAGCTGGAGGCGCGGCTCGACGAGTGGGAGTGGGTCCCGGACGGGCTCGCGGCGTACGAGCGGCTGCGACAGGAGCGGGAGCGCTGAGCGCCCCCGTCCGGCGGCGCCACTGCGGCATGGCCCCGCCGGACGGGGTGTCGCCCTGCCGCGCGGGTAGGGTGCGGCGCGTGAGCGACTTCGTACGGAGCCTGCGGTTGTGGTTCGCGCCGCAGCGGATCCAGGAGGAGGGCGAGACCCCGGACTACCGGTTCTCGCTCGCCAACGAGCGCACGTTCCTCGCCTGGATCCGGACCGCGCTCGCACTCATCGCGGGGGGTTTCGCCGTCGACCAGTTCCTGCCCGACCTGCGGTGGGGGATTCGCGTGGGGCTGTCGCTCGCACTGATCGGGACGGGGGTGCTGTGCGCGTTCCGCGCGGTACACCACTGGGTGCGCTGCGAGCTGGCGATGCGGCGCGGCGAGGACCTGCCGCTGTCCCGCTTCCCCTCCCTGCTGGCCCTGGTCGTGGGCGCCGTCTCGGTCACCATGGTGCTGGTCGTGGCCTCGGGGCGGGGATGAGCGCCCTCACGCGCGATCCGGGGCTCCAGCCGGAGCGGACCCGGCTGGCCTGGCGACGTACGACGCTGGCGTTCACGGTCGCGGCGGTGCTCGCGGTCCGTCAGGTGGTGCGCCACGGCACGGTGACGGCGGGCGATGGCGTCTCGTTCGCGTTGAGCGCGGCGGTGTGGCTCGGATTCCTCGCGGTGGCGCACCGGCGCATCCGGGCCATGGCCCTGGGGCGGCCTCCGGGTGTGATGCCCTTCGGCCAGGCGGTCGCGGCGACCGCCTGCACGCTCGCACTCGCCGTGTTCGCCGTCGCCATCGTCTGGTGAGGGGCGCCTGCGGGAAGCGGCCGGCGAGGGGCGGGGCGTCCCTGCCGTCAGGAGGCGTCCGCGACGGTGACGACGATCTTGCCGCGGGTGTGGCCTTCCTGGCTGAGCCGGTGCGCCTCGGCCGTCCGCTCCAGCGGGAGGACCCGCGCCACATGGACGGAGACGACCTCCTCCTCGGCGAGTTCGCTGAGCCGGTAGAGGTCGGCGGTGTTGGGCCGTACGAACACGTAGCGCCCGCCCAGCGCGGTCACGGCGTGATCGGCGATGGAGGCGATCCTGCCGCCCTCGGCGAGCAGCGGGGCGGACAGCGCCAGGGCCTCTCCCCCCACGCAGTCGAAGACCGCGCTCACCCCGTCCGGCGCCAGGGCCCGTACCCGATCGGCCAGCCCCTCGCCGTACGCCACCGGCTCGGCGCCCAGGTCGCGCAGGTACTCGTGGGACGGTTCGCTCCCGGTGCCGATCACCCGCGCGCCGAAGTGCCGCGCCAACTGGACCGCGATCGATCCCACCCCGCCGCCCGCCGCATGGATCAGGACCGTGTCGCCGTGCGTGACGCCGCCCAGCCCCTGGGTGATCACCTGGTAGGCGGTGAGTCCGGCCAGCGGCAGCCCGGCCGCCTCCTCGAAGCTCAGATTGCGCGGCTTGCGGGCGAGGGTGCGGACCGGGGCCGCGACGTACTCGGCGAAGGTGCCTCGCGACAGGAAGTCCTCACGGACGTACCCGATGACCTCCTCGCCCTCGGAGAATTCGGGGACCGACGCCCCCGGCCTGACGACGACACCGGAGAGGTCCCAGCCCGGGACGACCGGGAAGACCGCGTCGAGGACCGGATCCAGATGGCCCTCGCGGCACTTCCAGTCGACCGGGTTGACGGCCGCCGCGCGCACCTTGACCAGGACGGAGTCCGGGCCGACCTTGGGCATCGGGCGCTCACCGCACTCCAGGACCTCGGGGCCGCCGTAGCGGCGGTAGCTGATCGCCTTCATACGTCCGACACTCCGGCGCGCGCATGCGTTCCGCAAGCCGGAGCGCCGTGGCTCGCGGCTCGGGGCTCGCGGGCGGGAAACTCGCGGTGCGATCGAAGAAAACAGAACAAACAGACTTTCCGGACTAGCGTGGTGCCGGCCGGATGGTCACCGGACCATCGCCGCCCGATCGACCCCGAAGGTGAGCAGCATGACCGTTCTCCACCAGGAACACCCCACCCACGAGCACGCCCACGGCCCGGGTTGCGGGCACACCGAGATCGTGCACGGCGATCACATCGACTACGCGCACGACGGCCACATGCACCGCTCGCACCAGGGCCACTGGGACGAGTGCGAACCGGGCGGGCACCACACCCACGCCGACCACCCCCATCAGCACGGGCAGGGCTGCGGACACGTGTCGGTCCGGCACGGCGACCACGTCGACTACGTCCACAACGGGCACCGGCACGCGGCCCACGACGGGCACTGGGACGACCACTGACGCGACCCCGACCCGCCTGGCCCCGGCCCGGCGCCACCTGGGGCTGATCCGCCCCCGGCGCCCGGCGTCTCCCGTACCGCGGACCGGGGTGACATGCCCTCCCGCCTCCCGGAGCGCGGCGCGGTGTTCACCGGGACCGGCCCGTGGGGGCGGAAGACCGCTCGCCCCGACGGCCTCGCCGAGCGCTTCGCCCCACACGCCCGGGCCGTTCCGCCCCTCGGCGCCGACGCGGCTGCCCCGGCCGAGGGCGGCCGATCCGGCGGCCCACGACGTACACGGTCCGCATGCCTCGCCGAGCGCGTCGAGGCACGCGGCCTCGACGGCGCGGACGATCGGGAACCGGGGCTCTCCCCGCCGTCTCCGCACCCCTGCGGTCCGCCCGCGTCGACCTGCTCACCGACGGCCCGTGAGGCACCGCACACCTGACCCGTCGGGACGCACCGGCCGTTCAGATCCGTGACCGAACGCCCCGACGGGACCCTCGGCGAGCGGCCGGGCGGGGCGTCCCGACACGACCACACGCACCGCACGCACCGGGGCTGTCCATGTCGGTGACCGGCCTCGATGTGGAGGAGGGGAGGACGCACCGGGTGACCGGCGGGCCGGCCGGGGCGGCGCCGGCCGGGCCTCGGCGATGAGCGGCGTATCACCCATGGATGAACGGCGTTCACGGACGCGTTCGTACGACCAGGCCCGGGAGTCGGGTTCACGCACTGGCGCCGCCTCGCCCTGGACGACATACCGACTGGTCGGTCATCATGAGCGCACCCGATCTGCCGCCCCACCGGAGGTACCCCGATGAGCTCAGTCCACCCCCCGGGCCTCGACCCCGACAAGCTGCGGGTGCATCTCGACCGCGCGCGGCCGGGCCTGGTGAACGGACCGCTCGAGGCCCGGCTGATCCAGGGCGGCCGTTCGAACCTCACCTACGCCGTCACCGACGGCGTAGGTCGGTGGATCGTCCGGCGCCCGCCCCTCGGCCATGTGCTCGCCACCGCCCACGACATGAAGCGCGAGCACCGGGTCATCAGCGCGCTGCACCCGACGGCCGTCCCGGTGCCGGAGCCGCTGCTGCTGTGCGAGGACGAGGACGTGCTCGGCGCGCCCTTCTACGTCATGGAGTTCGTCGAGGGCACTCCGTACCGCACGGCGGAGCAGCTCGCGCCGCTCGGCCCCGAGCGCACCCGAGAGGCCGTCCTCGGCCTCGTCGACACCCTCGTCGATCTGCACGCCGTGGACCCGGAGGCCGTGGGGCTGGGCGACTTCGGCCGCCCGGAGGGCTTCCTCGACCGTCAGCTGCGCCGCTGGGGCAAGCAGCTCGCCGCCTCCCGGGGCCGCGACCTCGCGGGCATCGACGAACTGCACGCCGCCCTCGGCCGCGCCCTGCCGCACTCCCCCGCGCCCACCGTCGTCCACGGCGACTACCGCCTCGACAACGTGCTGGTGGGCGAGGACGACCGGGTCAAGGCCGTCCTCGACTGGGAGATGTCCACGCTCGGCGACCCGCTCACCGACCTCGGGCTGCTGGTGATGTACAGCCGGAAGCTGGAGCTGCCGGACTCCCCCGTCAGCACCACGGCCGGGGCGGCCGGCCATCCGGACGCCGAGGAGCTGGTCGAGCGCTACGCGGCCCGCTCCGGCCGGGACACCTCCGCCGTCTCCTGGTACACGGCGTTCGCCTGGTTCAAGCTCGCCGTGATCCTGGAGGGCATCCACTACCGCTACACCCTCGGCCAGACCGTCGGCGCCGGCTTCGACCGGATCGGCGAACTCGTCCCCCTGTTCATCGAGCACGGCCTCACCACCCTTCAGGAAGGCTGACCACCCATGGACTTCGCATTCGACGCCCGTACCGAGGAGCTGCGGGCGAGGCTGCTCGCCTTCATGGACGAGTACGTGTACCCGGCGGAGCCGGTCGAGCAGGAGCAGCGCGCGAAGCTCGCCTCGCCGTGGGACACCCCGGCGGTGATGGAGGAGCTCAAGGCGGAGGCACGCCGGCAGGGACTGTGGAACCTCTTCCTGCCCGACTCCGAACACGGCGCCGGGCTGACGAACCTCCAGTACGCGCCGCTCGCCGAAATCACCGGCCGCAGCCCCCACCTGGCACCGATCGCGCTGAACTGCGCGGCGCCGGACACCGGCAACATGGAGGTGCTGGCCCAGTTCGGCACCGAGGAGCAGAAGAAGCAGTGGCTAGAGCCACTGCTGGCCGCCGACATCCGCTCCGCCTTCGCCATGACCGAGCCCGAGGTGGCGTCGTCGGACGCGACGAACATCGAGACCCGGATCGAGCGCCGGGGCGACGAGTACGTCGTCAACGGCCGCAAGTGGTACATCTCCGGGGCGATGAACCCCGACTGCCGGATCTTCATCGTGATGGGCAAGACCGACCCGGAGGGCGCGGACATCCGGCGCCAGCAGTCGATGCTCCTCGTCCCGCGCGACACCCCCGGTGTGGAGGTGCGCAGGGCGATGCGGGTGTACGGCTTCGAGGACCACTCCCACGGGGGCCACGCCGAGGTCGTGTTCGACGACGTACGGGTACCGGTGTCGAATCTGGTCGGCGAGGAGGGCGGCGGCTTCGCGATCGCCCAGGCGCGCCTCGGACCGGGCCGCATCCACCACTGCATGCGGCTGATCGGCATGGCCGAGCGGGCGATCGAGCTGATGTGCCGGCGGGCCGTGTCCCGTACGGCCTTCGGCAAGCCGATCGCCCAGCAGGGCGTCGTGCAGAACTGGATCGCCGACGCCCGGGTCACCGTGGAGCAGCTGCGGCTCCTGGTGCTGAAGACCGCCTGGCTGATGGACACGGTCGGCAACCGCGGTGCCCACACCGAGATCCAGGCGATCAAGATCGCCACACCGCGTGCGGTCGTGGACGTCCTGGACAGGGCTGTCCAGGTGCACGGCGCGGGCGGGGTGAGCCAGGACTTCCCGCTGGCCGAGCTGTGGGCGGCGGCGCGGACGCTGCAGCTGGCGGACGGCCCGGACGAGGTGCACCAGCGGTCGCTGGCGCGGCGCGAGCTGAAGAAGTACCGGTAGCGGGGACGTACCTCCGGCGGTGGCCGCCGGAGGGTTCCGGCCCTCCGGCGCCCCACGCCGACCGCACCCGCGGGGGGCGTCAGGGACGCAGTGCCCTGAGCAGCAGGTCCGCGAGGTGGTCGGCGACCTGCTGCGGGCTGAGCGGGCCGTCGGGGCGGTACCAGGTGGACAGGTGGTGCACGGAGCCGAAGTGGTAGTCCACCACCAGGTCGGCGGGGGTCGCGTCGGAGAACACCCCGCTCTCCTGCCCCTCCTCGATGAGTGCGCGGAACCGCTCGTGGTAGCGCCGGCGCTCGGCGCGGACCTGCTTGTTCTTCTCCGGGCTGAGATGGTGCATCGAACGGAAGAAGATCGAGGCGTCGTCGAGGTTCTCGATGGTGGTGACGACGACGTCGGCGGCCGCCGACCGCAGCCGTTCGCCGACGGGGGCGTCCGCCTCCGCGAAGGCGTCCAGGCGCTCCTGCTGGAGTCTGAGGACCCGGGAGTAGACCTCCTGGAGCAGGTCCTCCTTGGACCCGAAGTAGTGGTAAAGGGCGCCCTTGGTGACGCCCGCCGCCTCGACGATCTCCTGGACGGACGTGCGGTCGTAGCCCTGCTCGGCGAAGAGCCGGGTTGCGGCGGCCAGCAGCCTCTGGGGGACGGGGGTGCCGTTCCCGTCCGTCGTCCTGGCCATTGCCGCCACCCGCCCTTCCGCTCGGTCGCCGTGCGCCACCGCCTCTCGTGGCCGGGGCGCGGCGCTGTCTCAGGTGCGGGAACGCAGTTCCCGCCTGAGGATCTTCCCACTAGTCGTCTTCGGGAGCTCGTCCAGGATCTCCACCTGTCGCGGGTACTTGTACGCGGCGAGGCGGTCGGCGCAGTATCCGGCGAGTTCGTCGGGGCCGACGGACGTACCGGGCAGGAGGCTGACGTACGCCTTGACGGTCTCGCCACGGTAGGCGTGCGGCACGCCGACGACGGCCGCCTCCCGGACGGCCGGGTGGGTGTGGAGGACGTCCTCGACCTCGCGCGGCCAGACCTTGAAGCCCGAGGCGTTGATCATGTCCTTCTTGCGGTCGACCACGTAGAGCCAGCCGTCGGCGTCCATGAAGCCGATGTCCCCGGTGCGCAGCTCGCCGTCGGGGAAGCCGGCCGCGGTGGCCTCGGGCAGCCGCCAGTAGCCGGGCACGACCTGCGGTCCGCGGACGGCGATCTCGCCGTGCTCGCCGAGGGGGACCTCGTCGCCGTTGTCGTCGAGGATCCGTACGACGGTGTCCGGCCCGGGGACGCCGACGGAGAGGGTGCCGGAGGCGGGGTCGACCGGGGCCTCCTTCTCGGGAGGCACCGAGGCGCAGGGCGCCGTGCACTCGGTGAGCCCGTAGCCGTTGCGGATGTAGGGCCCGAAGCCCGCGCGGAACTTCTCCACCAGGGCGGGCGGTACGGGCGCGCCCCCGGAGGAGACGACGGCGAAGGACGCGAAGTGGTCGGGGCCGGCGCCGGGATGGGCGGCCAGCGCCATGAAGGCGGTGGAGGGGCCGACGGTGTAGGCGGGCCGGTGTTCGAGGAAGGCGTCGAGGACGACGCCCGCGTCGAAGCGGTACGCGAGCGCGAGGGTGCCCGCGTTGGCCACGCAGGCCGCCAGTTCGCACACCATGCCCGTGATGTGGAAGAGCGGTGCCAGGGCGAAGTAGCAGGCGCCTTCGGGGACGGGGTGGCCGGTGCGCTGGCGCTCGGCGTTGAAGGTGATGCCGCCGTGCAGGTTCATGGCGCCCTTCGGCCGGCCGCTGGTGCCGGAGGTGTAGCTGATGAGGGCCACGTCGGTGGCGGCCGGGTCCCGGCCCTCGGGCGCGGCGAGCCCGGCGCGGGCGACGGTGACGAGGTCGTCGGTGTCGTGGGGCGCCGGCAGCCGCTCGAAGCCGAGGACGCGGTCGTCGTCGCGCGTCTGGAGGTCCAGCTCGCAGGCGGTGACGGCGAACCGGACGGGGGTGGCCGCGGCGGTGTCGCGCAGATGCGTCTCCCAGGCGCGGTCGGAGCAGATCAGCACCGTCGCGCCCGAGTCCTCCAGGGCATGGGCGACCTCGGCCGACTTGTACATGGGGTTCAGCGGGACGACGGTCGCCCCGGCCTTCCACGCGCCGAGCAGGGCGAGGACGAACTGGGGGGTGTTCTGCAGCATCAGGGCGACCCGGTCGCCGGGGGCCACTCCCCGGGCGGCGAGACGGCCGGCGACCGAGTCGGAGAGCGCGTCGGTCTCGCGGTAGCTGAGGCGTCCGTCGAAGTACGCGAGGGCCGTGCGGTCCGGGGCGCGTCCGACCGCGGCGCGGAAGGAGTGCACGACGCTCGCGGGCGGGTGCACGGGGGCCCGCTGGGCGTCGGTCAGCTGCGAGAGCCAGGGCCGGGCCGCGTAGGGGGAGGCGGTCACCGGGCGGTGCCCTCCCACTTCTGCTGGATGTGGTTCATGGTGCCCAGCCAGCGCTCGGGGTCGGCGGCGCGGGCCTGGTGGTAACCGGCGACCTCGGGGTGCGGCAGGATGAGGAAACGGTCCGTCTCGATGCCCTCGAACAGGGCGTCGGCGACGTCCTCGGGCTCGATGGCGCTGGGGGCGAGGACCAGTTCTCCCGCCGAACCCGCCGCGGTCAGCATGTCCGTGCGGACGCCCTGCGGGCATATCGCGTGCACCTTCAGGCCGCGGTGACGGTACGTCAGTGACAGCCACTCGGCGAAGGCGAGCGCTCCGTGCTTGGTGACGCTGTACGGGGCCGCGCCGATCATCGTGAGGAGTCCGGCGGCGGACACGGTGGAGACGAACCGGCCGCTGCCGCGCTCCAGCCAGCCGGGAAGAAGCGTGCGCACGGCGCGGACGTGCGCCATCACGTTCACGTCCCAGGCGGAGGCCCAGACCTCCTCGTCGGCGAGGGCGTCGCCGGGCGAGGCGAGTCCGGCGTTGGCGCAGTAGACGTCGACGGTGCCGCCGAGCGCTTCCCCGGCCTCCTCGACGACGGTGGAGGCGTCACCGGGGACGGCGAGAGCGCCGATCTCGTCCGCGACGGCCTTGGTTCTGCCGGGGTCGATGTCGTTGACGACGACGCGTGCGCCCTCCGCCGCGAATCGGCGGGCGAGCGCGGCGCCGATGCCGCCGCCCGCGCCGGTGACCACCACGTTCGCGCCCTGCACCGTACTCATCGGACCTGCCTCTCCGTCGCGGCTCACTCAGAACGGCAGACTAACCAGTCGGTATGTGTACGCGGAAGAGGGCCGTGGCGAACGTCGCGCGGGGAGCGTTCCCCGCACCCCGAGCCCGCGCTAGCGTGCATGACCATGACAGTCGCAGCTATCACGGAGGTAGTGGGATGAGCCTGTCCAGACGGGGTCTGCTGGCCGCGGGAGGCGCCGCCGGCGCCCTGGCCGCGACCGCCTCCGCCGCCGCGCCCGCGACGGCGCACGGCGGGCGGAGCCGGGTGCGCACCGGCTTCGAGCGGCTCGCCGCCGACGGCTACCGCCGGTTGTCCGGAGAGCGGGTCGGCGTCGTCACCAATCCCACCGGCATCACCCGCGACACCCGTCATGTCGTCGACGTGATGCACGCGGACGACCGGGTGGATTTGGTCGCCGTCTTCGGGCCGGAGCACGGCTTCCGCGGCACCGCCCAGGCCGGCGGCTCCGAGGGCCGCTACGACGACCCCGCGACCGGACTCCCGGTCTACGACACGTACCTGAAGAGCGGGCAGCCGCTCGCCGACGTCTTCACCGCGTCCGGCGTGGACACGGTCGTGTTCGACATCCAGGACGCCGGGGCCCGCTTCTACACCTACATCTGGACGCTGTACGACTGCATGGTGGCGGCGGCCCTGGCCGGGAAGCGGTTCGTCGTGCTGGACCGGCCCAATCCGGTGACGGGGCGCGCGGCCCTCGGACCGGTCCTGGACAAGGCGTTCGCCACCTTCGTCGGCCGTGAGCCGATCGCCCAGGCGCACGGGATGACCGTCGCCGAACTGGCCCGGCTGTTCAACGGCGAGTTCCTGACCGCGCCGGCGGAGTTGGACGTGGTGCGGATGTCGGGATGGCGGCGGGAGGACTTCTTCGACGCCACGGAGCTGCCCTGGGTGCCGCCGAGCCCCAACATGCCGACGCCGGAGACCGCGCTCGTCTACTCCGGCACCTGCCTCTTCGAGGGCACCAACCTGTCGGAGGGGCGAGGGACCACCCGCCCGTTCGAACTGCTCGGCGCGGAGGGCATCGACCGGGCGTGGGCGGCGGCGGCCAACGCGCTGGATCTGCCCGGGGTGCGCTTCCGCGAGGCCTACTTCGCACCGACCTTCTCCAAGTTCCAGGGCAAGACGGTGGGCGGAGTGCAGCTCCATGTGCACGACCGCGAGGCGTTCGACCCGGTCCGCACCGGCATCGGGCTGCTGGTGACGGCGAAGCGCAGCTGGAGCGGCTTCGCCTGGCGGCCCGACAACTGGATCGACAAGCTCACCGGTTCCGCGCGGGTACGCACGATGGTCGACGCGGGCGCCGGGACGGACGAGGTCGTCGGGGCGTGGCAGCAGGACCTGGCCGCGTTCCGCGCGGTGCGACGGGGGTATCTGCTGTACCGGTGAGGCGGGTCGGCCCCGCTGCGGAGGAGGGCCCGCGGGCCCTCCGGCACCCCGGGATCGCGGACTCGTCCGGGAGTCTCCGCTTGTGGGCCGTGAATCGGCCGGACGCCGTCAAGACCCACGACTTCAGGGCACCTTCGTGCGGGACGCTCCGGGCGGTGACCGCGTGATCGCAGGAACGGCCGTCGGACGGGGTTCGTTCTGCGCCCACGGGCCCCGTGAACCGGGCGAACCGGTGCTGGCGTTCACGCCTCGGGCCCCGGCCCGGCCGGCGCGCACGCACGGGCGCACCCTGGCCCGGGTGGCCCCCGTACGGCCACCACCCGGACCCGCGCTCCCTCCGAGGCGCCGCGAGGCGGGGCCGGTCGAGGCTCGCGCCGCCCGACGCCGTCCATCGCGAACACCCGGCCGCGGGAGGCATCCGGCGCCTCCTGGCACGGCCCGCCCGCCGCTGTGACGTGGCCATCCGTCTCCCCCGGACCACCGCGGCCGGTTCGCTGCGCCGGTAGGCCGGTCTTTCCGAATCGCCACGCATATCTCGCTGTACGGATGTTCGAGGGAGCCGGACGGGGTACTCGTACGTCCATTCCTTGACGCGGAAGTACCAGCGACGCTGTTCGAGCGACGGAGGTGGCAGTGCGATGGCCGGATTCCGGAGTCTTGCGAGACAGGTGCGCGACCCGCGGTGCGATCTGGCGCTGAGGCGCTACTCACTGCGCAAGTGCCTGGAGAGGTTCGCCCCCTACGGGCACCGGGCGACCTGGGACCATCTGTGTTCCAGGCACGGGATCGAGCCCGACGACAGGGATCCCGATCCGGCGCGGCTGGTGGCCGCGCTCGACGAACTGGAGGAGGCGCGGGCCGTGTGGCTCGCGTACGAAAGGGACTTCGCGGCACGGCGCAGGCGCGAGAAGCACGACGGTCTGCGGCGGCCGGGGGCCTTCGACGACTGGCACCGGCGTACCTGGGGCGGCAACGGCATCGCCCGGTGCGACGACCCCCGGGTGCACCCGACGGATCCGCTCGCCGATGTGCTGCGCCGTCTGATCACCGCGCTGGAGGCGGCTCCCTCGGCGGTCTGCCCGGTGTGCGCGGAACGCCGGATCGTCTGGCGTCACGACCTGGACCAGGAGCCCTGGTTCGGCCCGGTGTGCTCGCGCTGCGGGATCGTGGTGCCCCGGCCCGTGCTGACGCACGAGGCGCTGAGGGCCGCCAAGGAGGCACCCGGCAGGCAGCTGGCGTCGGTGGCGTAGGGCGACGGCGCGAGGGGCGGGCCGGGTCCACGGGACGGCCCCGCCCCCGCGTCACCCGCCGTGCGCCGGCCCGGATCCCGAAGCGGGCGCGCCCTCCTCGACCGCCCGGACGGGGCCCGCGGTGTTCCCGGACGGCCCCCAGGGGAAGTGGTCGCCGCCGATCCCGCACACGATGAGCGGCGACGTGGAGCCGGCACCCGATCTGCTGCCCTGGACCGACATCGAGAACCTGCAGCGTCACCCGGACGTCTTCGCGCCCGGCGAGCCCGTCGTCGTCACCGAGAGACTCCACGGGACCGCGTGCCTGGTGACCTACGTCGCCGGGGACGGCGGGGCCTCCGTCCCGCCCGGAGAGCCTTCGGGCAGGGTGATGGTGTCGTCCAAGGGGTTCGCCGCGAAGGGCCTTGCGCTCGAGGAGGACCCGCGCAACCTCCACTGGCGCGCGGTGCGCGGCCACGCGGTACCCGAGGCGGCGGCGAGGCTCGCCGCCCGGCTGGGGGCGACGAGGGTCGGCGTCTTCGGCGAGGTCTACGGAGCAGGGGTGCAGGACCTGTCGTACGGCGCGAACGTCCGCTCCGCCGGACTCGGCTTCGCGGTGTTCGACGTGTCGGCCGAGATCGACGGACGGGTCCACTGGCTGGACGCAGCGCGGCTGCTGGAGGGGAACTCCCCCTGGTGCCACGCCTGTACGAAGGACCGTTCGCACCGGACACGGTGCTCGAGCCGGCGAGCGGCCGGGAGACGGTCTCGGGCGAGGAGCTCCATCTGCGCGAGGGGGTCGTCGTCCGGCCCGTGACCGAGCGCTGGAGCCCGGCGGTGGGCGGCAGGGCGATCGCCAAGTGCGTCAGCGCGGCCTGTCCCACCCGCAAGGGCGGCACCGAGTACGAGTGACCGTCCGGCGCACGGTGGCCCGCCACGGGGGTGCGTGCCGCCGTGCGCCCCTGCCCCTCCGGGGGCGTACGGGGGCGTGCGCCCCGGCCCGGGAGTTCGTCCGCCCGCACCGCCGCACCGTACGCCGCGGTCCGGGCCCACGGTCGGCGCAATGGGTCCCGGCCGAAGCGGGGCGGGCGGAGACTCGGCGGGTGCCGGTGAAACAGGGACCCTTCCTGACGGGAGCGATGGTGGCGCTCACGCTGACGACGGGGATGGTCGAGGCGGTCAGCTTCCTCGTGCTGGGGCCGGTGTTCACAGCCGTCCAGACCGGCACCATGCTGCTGCTGTCGTTCGCGCTGGCGGGAGTGGCCGAACTGTCCACCGCACCGTGCCTGGCCTCGCTGGCGGGGTTCACCGTGGGGGCCGCGCTCTCCGCGCGGTTCGAGTCGAGGTCGCAGGTACGGGGCCACCGGTGGTTCCGGGAGGCGCTCCTCGCCGAGGGCGTGGTGCTGGCGGTCGCCGCCGCGTTGGCCTGGGGGATCGAGCGGAACGGCGAACCGCTCACCGGGCGGCACTACATGGTGACCGGGCTGGTGGCGCTGGCCATGGGCACCCGGAACGTCTCCGCGCTCCGCGTGGGGATGCCGGGCATGCCGACGACGGTCATGACCCGGGCGTTCACGGCGCTGATCGGAGGTTCCCTGCTCGCGGTGGACGCCCGCATCGCGACCGGCGCGGGCAACCGGGTCCGGCGGGCCGCCTCGGTGGCGGCCATGTTCGCCGGCGGTCTGGCCGGTGCGTGGCTGCTGCACGACGGCCGGCTCAGCGCGGCCGTGGTCCTGCTGTTCACGGCGGTGGTCGTGATGGCGACCGCGTTGAGCTTCGCCCTGGTGCCGCGGGAGAGGACGTCCGAGGCCGGCTGACGGCACGTCCCGCGGGCGCAGTGGGCGAGAGCGTCGCGCACGTTCGGGTTGCCCGGTGCGTTCCCGGGTTCGGCGCGGCGGGCCCCGGAGAGGCGCGCCCGGCCCCGGCGGTCGGGGTGCGGCCCCGCAGCCGTCCGTTGACAGACGCCGCCGACCCGACCATGCTAAGCAGTCGCTTAGATGCGCGCAGGGACAAGGTGAGAGAGGCAGGGACATGGCCGAGCCGAGGATCTTCACGTCCGCCGAGGAACTGACCGCCGGGGTCGGCGAGCAGTTGGGGCACAGCGACTGGCTGGAGGTCGACCAGAAGCGGATCGACCTCTTCGCCGAGGCCACCGGCGACCACCAGTGGATCCACGTGGACCCCGGGCGCGCGGCCGCCGGGCCGTTCGGGACGACCATCGCGCACGGCTATCTGACGCTCTCGCTGCTACCGGCGCTCGTCCCGCAGATCATGCGGGTCGAGGGCATGAGGATGGGCATCAACTACGGGACCAACAAGGTCCGTTTCCCCGCCCCCGTCCCGGTGGGCTCACGACTGCGGGCGAGCGCGACCCTCAAGAGCGTCGAGGAGGCGGGCGGCGGCGTGCAGGTGACCGCCGTCGTCACCGTGGAACGCGAGGGCGGCGACAAGCCGGTGTGCGTCGCCGAGTCGGTGTCCCGCTACTTCTTCTGAGCAACGGGACTCCTTCGGCTCCTGCCGGGCAACGGGGCTCCTCCCGCGTCACGGGCGGGCCCTCCGCGGGCGGACCGCCCGCGGAGGGCCGTCGCTTCCGGCCCGCCGGGCGTCGTCCGCGCTGCTGCCCCCCGGGGCCGCGCCCCGGGACCGCGGAGACCCCGCCCCGGCCGGGACCGCTACCGGCGAGCGGACACCATGCGCAGGACGAGGTCCGCGTACAACTCGCCGACCTCCTCCGGCGTCCTGCGCCCCCGGACGTTGAACCAGCGCGCCACGTCGATGCAGAGCGACAGCACCGCCAGCGTGGTACCGGGCACGTCGGGGACGTCGAACTCGCCCGACTCCACGCCGTCGCGCAGGATCTCGCGCACCACGGCGTCGCTGCGCCGGCGCAGTTCCACGATCTCCGCCCGGTGCTCCTCGGACAGGGCGTCGATCTCGTACTGCACCACGCGCGCGGTGTCGTGCCGGCCGGCGTGCCAGCGGACGAAGGAGCGCACCGCCTCGGCGAGCCGCTCACCCGGTGTGCCGCCGCTCCCGGACGCGGCCGACAGCACCTCGAGCGCCTTGTCGTGCCCGATCCGGCTGATCCGGTGGAGCAGCTCCTCCTTGGTCTTGTAGTGGATGTACAAGGCGGCCGGGCTCATGCCCGCCCGCCCGGCGATGTCCCGGGTCGTCGTCGCGTGGTAGCCCCGCTCGGCGAAGGCCTCGACGGCGGCGACGAGGAGCTTGCGCGCGGCCTCCGGCGCGACCTCGCCCCACGGCACGTCCTCGGCCGTCGTGTCCTGCGCCGCAGTCATGGCTCACCCCTTCCGCCCGCCGTCCCTGTGAGTGCGGGACGAACACCATACCCCGAACCTGAGCAAGCGCTTAGGACATCGGTGCGAGCTCCCGGAGCAAGCCGCGCGCGGGCAAGGAGGCCGCACGCCGAGCGGACGGGCGCGCCGGTGCGGCGCCGGCCCCTCAGAAGGCCGACACCCCGGTGAGGGCACGCCCGATGATCAGCTTCTGGATCTGGCTGGTGCCCTCGTACAGCGTCATCACCCGTGCGTCACGGAGGAGCTTCCCGACCGGGTACTCGTCGATGTAGCCGTACCCGCCGAAGACCTGCAGGGCGTTGTTCGCGGCGCGGACGGCCGCCTCGGAGGCGAAGAGCTTCGCCTGGGAGGCGGCGGTGGCGAAGTCCCGGCCCCGGTCCACTAGGTCGGCGACCCGCCACGTCAGCAGGCGGGCCGCGTCCACGTCGACGGCGATGTCGCTGATGAGCTCCTGCACCAGCTGGTACGAGGCGATCGGACTGCCGAACTGCTCGCGCGCGGCCGCGTGGCCGACGGCGGCGTCGAGCGCGGCCTGGGCGATGCCGACACAGCCGGCGGCCACCGACATCCGGCCCTTGGCGAGAGCGGACATGGCGACCGAGAAGCCCTTGCCCTCCGGGCCGAGCATCGCGCCGGCGGGCACCCGGACGTCCTGAAGCACCAGCTCGGCGGTGGCCTGGCCGCGCAGGCCGAGCTTCCCGTGGATCGTGCGCCTGGTCAGCCCGGGGGTGTCGGCCGGGACGAGGAAGGCCGAGATGCCGCGGTGGCCCGGCGCGCCGCCGGTGCGGGCGAAGAGCAGCACGACGTCCGCCCATGTGCCGTTGGTGATGAACATCTTCGAGCCGTTGACCACATAGGCGTCGCCGTCCCGCACGGCGCGGGTCGTGAGGCTGCCCGCGTCGGAGCCGGTGCCGGGCTCGGTGAGCCCGAAGCAGCCGAGGGCGTCGCCCGTGGTGAGACGCGGCAGCCAGCGGCGCTTCTGCTCCTCGCTCCCCCAGGCGGCGACGGTCTTGGCGACGAGGCCGAGGGAGACCGAGACGATCCCCCGGACCGAGGAGTCCCCACGGCCGAGTTCCTCGGTGACGAGGCAGTACGCGAGGTGGTCGCCGCCCGAACCGCCGTACTCCTCGTCGATCGTCAACCCGAGGAAGCCGACCGCGCCGAGCTTCCTCACGATGGCCCTGTCGACGTTCTCGGCCCGGTCCCACTCGGCGGCGTACGGGGCGACCTCACACTCCACGAAGTCACGCGCGAGCCGGCGCACGGCCCGCTGCTCCTCGCTCAGCTCCAGGTTCACCACGGGCCACCCCACTTTTAACTAACACTGCTAGTTTCCGCTCGGCAGGGCCTACTATGTGCCGCATGGCCCGACCGCGCAAGCCCCTCCTCAGCCGAGAGCGCATCGTCGCGGCGGCGAGCGCGCTGGTGGACGCGGAGGGCCTGGACGCGGTCTCCACCCGGCGCCTCGCCGCGGAACTCGGCGTCAGCGGCCCCTCGCTCTACAACCACTTCCGCAACAAGGACGAGATCCTGGACGCCGTGGCCGACGCCGTGAGCGCCAAGGTCGATCTGTCGATGTTCGACGAGTCCGACCCGCGCGACTGGCGGACCGCGCTGCACGACTGGGCCCTCTCCTACCGGACGGCCCTCACCGAACACCCCAACGTCGTCCCGGTCCTGGCCCGCGGCCCCGGCCGACGCCCCGCCGGCCTCAAGGTCGCCGACGCGGTCTTCGGCGCGATGGTCCGCGCGGGCTGGCCGGCCGCCCAGGCCACCCAGATCGGCGCCCTGATGCGCTACTTCATCACCGGCTCGGCCCTCGGCTCCTTCGCGGGCGGCTTCGTGGACGACGCGACCGCCTACGACCCCTCCGACTACCCGCACCTGGGCCAGGCGCACCTCCTCGCCGAACACCAGGAGAAGGTCGACGAGGGCGCGTTCGAGACGGGACTGCGCGCCCTGCTGGACGGACTGGCGGCGCGTTACGAGGCGGGTCCGCGGGCGAAGCGGACGGGGACCGCCCCCTCGGACCGCTCCCACGGAGTGTGAGGTTGCGGCAGCAGGTCGCCGTCCACCCCGGCCGCCTGCTGCGCACCGCGGCGGGAGCGCCGCGGTGCGGGGACGGCGGCGCGGTCCGTCCGGCGGGCGGGTCGGTCTCGCGCTCCCGTCGCCGGCCCGGCGGGCCGGACCGGCGACGGGGAGGCCGAGGCGCAGGGTGTCACTCCCGGGCAGCCGCCCTCTTCGCGAGAACCCTGATCGAACCGAGCGCGACGACGGCCAGCACGGTGATGTAGGCGGAGACGGCCATCGACGTGCCCGACGCCTCCAACAGCAGCACCATGACGAACGGGGCCAGGCCGCCACCGAACACGGCCGCGATCTGGTAGCCGAGCGACGCGCCGGTGTAGCGCATCTCGGGGGTGAACAGCTCCGCGAACAGGGCGGCCTGGGGCCCGTACATGATGCTGAGGAAGCAGCTGGTGACGAAGGTACCGACGGCCAGCCACAGCAGCGACGCGGTGTCGATGAGCAGGAACAGCGGGAACGCCCACACCAGCAGCCCGATCGCACCCGCCGCGTAGATGCGCAGCCGGCCCACGCGGTCGGAGAGGGCCGCGGACGCCGGTATCAGCGCGAGCTGGGTGAGACTCACGCACAGGGACACCGTGAGCACCGCCTCGCGTTCCATCCCGAGTTCGCGGGTCGAGTAGTCCAGCACGCCGGTGATGATGATGTAGAACGTCGCGGTGTTGACGGCGAAGGAGCCACCCGCCAGGAGGACCGTGCCGAGGTGCCGGCGCAGGATGGTCCGCAGCGGTGAGCGGGGCTCGTTCTTCTCCTTCTCGGCCAGGGCCTGTTCGGCCTCGCGGAACTCGGGGGTCTCCTCGACCCGGGCGTGGATGTACCAGGCGAGACCGAGCACCAGGAAGCCGACGAGGAACGGCACCCGCCAGCCCCAGGACGCGAACGCGGCGTCGTCGGTGAGGGCGCCGGCGGCGAGGAACACGGTGTTGGCGGTCACCACGCCGATGGGCACACCGAGCTGGACGAGGCTGCCGTACAGCCCGCGCTTGCCCTCCGGCGCGTACTCGGTGGCCATGAGCATCGCGCCGCCCCACTGGGCGCCGACGGCCAGGCCCTGCATCACCCGGAGCAGCACGAGGAGCAGCGGTGCGGCGACGCCGATGGTCTCGTACGTCGGGAGCAGGCCGATGCCGGTGGTGGCGAGGCCCATGAGGGTGAGGGCGAGGACGAGCATCGGCTTGCGGCCGCGCTTGTCGCCGAACTGTCCGGCGATGATCCCGCCGACGGGACGCGCGAGGAAGCCCACGGCGAAGGTCGCGAAGGCGGCGAGGACTCCGGCCGAGGCGCTGCCCGCCGGGAAGTAGAGGTCACCGAGGACCAGTGCGGCGGCGATACCGAAGACGAAGTAGTCGTACCACTCGACGGCCGAGGCCAGGGCGGCGGCACCGGCCACGCGTCGGCGGTGGCGGTCGGTGGGAGCGGTCTCCGGTGGATTGCCGGCGAGCGGGGAAGGGGGTGCCGTGTCCATGCGTGCACACTCCGATGGGTGCGGGGGACGAAGGGTGCGGGGACCGTACCGACCGGATGGTATGGAGGTCAACGGGTGGCGCAACAGGACTTTTTGCTCGATCATTACCCGTCAGTAGCGTGTGGGGCGTGCCAGGGTGGACCCGTGGAATTCACGCATCCGCCGGCCACCGCGGCCTGGCTCCACCAGGACTCCAGGCAGGGCTTCGAAGTGGCGTTCTTCCGGGTCACGGACGACGGCCGGCGCATCGACGGCTACGCGGCCGTCTCGGAGGACGGCGATGCCTTCGCCGTCGAGTACGACATCGAACTGGACACGACGTGGCGGACACGGACGGCACGCGTCCGCGGCCGATCGCCCTCCGGCAGCCGAACGGTGCTGCTGGAGTCGGACGGCTCGGGCCACTGGGCGGTCGACGGCGCACGGGCGCCGTACCTCGACGGCTGCTTCGACGTCGACCTGGAGGCGTCGGCGATGACCAACGCCCTGCCCGTGCGCAGGATGGCGCTGCCCCTCGGCACCGAGGCGTCCGCACCCGCCGCGTGGGTGCGCGCGCTCGACCTCACCGTGGAGCGGCTGGAGCAGACCTACACCCGCACCACCGACCGGGGCACCCACACCTGCTACGACTACCGGGCGCCCGCCTCCGGCTTCTCGTCCCGCATCGTCTACGACGAGTCCGGACTCCCCCTGGAGTGCCCGGGGATCGCCGTCCGCGCGGGCTGACGGCGATCCCCGGGCGACTCGCCTACGGGAAGACGACGAGCGCTCTGCCGCCCTTGCCCGCGAGCATGTTCTCGAAGGCGGCCGGGATGCCGTCGAGGCCGATCCGCTCGGTGATGAGGGTGCTCAGGTCCAGCCGGCCGGCCCGTACGTGCTCCGCGAGCACGGGGATGTCCCGGGCCGGGTCGGAGTTGCCGTAGACGCAGCCGGAGAGCGTACGTCCCCAGTGGAACAGCTCCAGGGCGTGGAAGGTGACCTGCTGGTCCCTGCCGCCGATGCCGACCACCGTGGTCCGCCCGCCGCGCCGGGTGGAGTCCCAGGCGGTGCGGATCGTCACCGCGCGGCCCACGCACTCCACGGCCACGTCGGCGCCCTGCCCGCCGGTCAGCCCGCGGACCTCGCGGGCGGTGTTCTCCGAGGCGACGATGAAGTCGGTGGCCCCGGCGGCGAGGGCGAGGCCCTCCTTCTCCGGCGACACGTCAACGGCGACGATCTTCGAGGCGCCGGCGATCCGGGCCGCCTGGATGGTGGCGAGCCCGACCCCTCCGACGCCGAGGACGGCGACGGACTCCCCCTCCCGGACCCGCGCCGAGTGGTGGACCGCGCCGTAGCCGGTGAGGACCGCGCAGCCGAGCAGCGCGGCATCGGTGAGCGGCACTCCCTCCGGGAGCGGCAGCACGCAGTTCGCCGCGACGACGGTCTCCTCCGCGAAGGCGGCGACGTTGAGCCCGGGATGCAGTTCGGTGCCGTCCTCGGTGACGGCGTGGACGGCACCGGCGCCCTTGAGCGCACCGGCGCAGAGCCACACCTCACCGATGGAGCAGTGGTGGCAGCGCCCGCAGGACGGCGCCCAGTTGAGCACCACGGCGTCGCCCGGGGCGACATGGGTGACGCCCTCGCCCACGGACACCACCGTGCCCGCGCCCTCGTGCCCGAGGACGGCGGGGACCGGCACCTGCATCGTGCCGTTGGACAGGGACAGATCGGAGTGGCAGACCCCGGCGGCGGCGAGGCGGACCCTCACCCGGCCGGGACCGGGCTCGGGGAGTCGGATGCCGGTGATCTCCAGGGCGGAGCCGACGGCGGGCAGGACTGCGGCGCGGACCACGGTGGTTGTCTCCCGGTTCAGAACTGGAGGGACTTGGTGTGCAGGTACTCGGCGAGGCCGTGCGTGCCGAGTTCACGGCCCACGCCCGACTGCTTGTAACCGCCGAAGGGTGCCAGCGGGTTGAAGCGGCCGCCGTTGACGTCGACCTGGCCGGTGTCCATCCGGCGGGCGAAGGCGACGGCCTCGTCCTGCTCGCCCCATACGGCGCCCGCGAGCCCGTAGACCGTGCCGTTGGCGATCCGCAGGGCGTCGTCCACGTCCTCGTACTCCATGAGCGAGACGACCGGGCCGAAGATCTCCTCCTGTGCGATGGTCATCTCCGGGGTGACGTCGGCGAAGACGGTCGGCGAGACGTAGTAGCCCGTCTCGCACGGCGCCTCGGGGCCTCCGGCGACGAGCCGGGCGCCCTCGGCGACGCCGCGCTCGATGAAGCCGCGGACGCGTTCCCGCTGCCGATCGCTGACGAGCGGGCCGAGGCGGTCGCCGGGTACGTACTTGGCGACCGCCTCCGCGGCCAGGGCCACGGCCTCCTCGTACCGGTCCCTGTGCACCAGCATCCGGGTCCAGGCGCTGCACGTCTGGCCGGAGTTGGACATGACGTTCGCGATCCCGGCGTTCACGGCGCGGCCGAGATCGGCCCCGGGGAGGATCACGTTGGCGGACTTGCCACCGAGTTCCAGCGCGACGCGCTTGACCGCGCCGCCCGCGGTCGCGCCGATGCGGCGGCCGACGGCGGTGGAACCGGTGAAGGAGACCAGGTCCACGCCGGGGTGCTCGGCGAGGGCCTGACCGGCGACCGGCCCGAGCCCGGTGACGAGGTTGAACACGCCGGCCGGCAGACCGGCCTCGTGAACCGCCTCGGCGAAGAGCTGGGCGGTGAGCGGGGTGTCCTCGGCGGGCTTGAGCACCACGGTGCAGCCGGCGGCGAGGGCGGGCGCGGCCTTGGCGACGATCTGGTGGAGCGGGTAGTTCCACGGGGTGATCGCGCCGACGACGCCGACCGGCTCGTGCAGCACGGTGGAGTTGCCGACCTCCTCCTCGAAGCAGTACGAGGCGGCCAGCTCGGCGTACGAACCGGCGACGAGGACCGGCAGACCGGCGTGGACGGTCGCGGCGAGCCTGGCCGGGGCACCGAGCTCGGCGGTGACGGTCGCGGCGATCTCGTCCTGCCGGGCGGCGAGCACGTCGCGGAGCGCGGCGATGCGCCCGGCACGGGCCGCCGGCGCGGTGGCGGCCCAGCCGGGGAAGGCGTCGCGGGCGGCACGCACCGCCGCGTCGACATCCTCCGGCGTGCCGGCCGGGACATGGGCGATGACCTGCTCGTCCGCGGGATTGACCACCGCGATGGTGTCGGCACCGGCGGCGGGGCGCCACGCGCCGCCGATGTACATCCCGTCGTGGGCCTTCATCCGCTACTCCTTCGGGCACGGCAAGAGCTGACCGCAGCCCAAACTAGCGGTGTTAGTTTTTCGGCGCCAGGGCGGTGGGGCGCGGGGTGATGTGATTCTCCCCCACCCACCCCGCGAGCCGGGAGCGACGGTCCGGCCGGTCGCTCCGCCCCGGCCCGCGGCGGCGCCCGTGCAGGGCGGACCGGGGCCGCCGGCCCGGCGGCGAGCGGTTCGCCGGGCCGGACGCCGGGGGTGCCTCACCGGACGCCGGACGCGCCGGGATCCCGGGCCCGGCCGGCGGTCCGGCGTCCGGCCCGCGGTTGCGGGGGATGGGGGGTGGCCCGCACCGCGGGGGCGCTCAGGCCGGGGTCTGACCGAGCGCCGTCGGGGAGGGCTGCGGCGGGCGGGTGGACGGCGGGGAGATGGACGCGACCTGGGCACGGCCGCGGTCGACCTGCTGCTGCCCCCCGCTGATCGCCGCCGGCGCGGACTGGCCTTTCTCCTCCGGGGACTTGGCCACCGCCGACCAGGTACGCAGCCGGTGACTGGCTGCCTCGTCGAGAGTCACCGGCGCCCCGCGCTGCTCCGCGAGCCGGCTCGCCTCGCGGCCGAGCGCGGCCACGTCCTCCCACCGCAGCTTGAGCACCACGGACAGCTCGGCCCCGCCGTCCGGGAGTCCCTTCATGATCGGCCCGTCACCATCAGTCATTGCCGCTCCTGTCGTTGAGGCACAGACGCTCGAGTCCCCGGGTGCCCACTAGTACGCAGTGGGTCCTCCGGGCGTTCAGCGCTGTTCCGTCCGGTCCGCGGTCCCGGCCGTGCCGCTGGACCAGGAAGGTCGCGATCACCGCGAAGCCGGGGTGGTCGGCGTGGGGCAGCACCTCACGTTCGCCCTGGGACTCCCACCGGAGCCGGCGGTCCGGACGACGCCGGGTGCCGTCGTTGCGTCCCGGAAAGGTGCCGATGTGTCGGCGACAGGCGGAGAACCCCGGCAGCTCGGGACGGGTGGGGGAACCACCGGCGGAGCGGGCCGCACTCCGGCGAGGACCGCGCCGCCGCCCCGGCCCGCGGGACCTCAGCGGGCCGGCGCCACCTCCACGGGGAAGCCGTTGAGCACGGCGGTGCCGGAGAGCGGGTCGAGCAGCGAGCCGTCGAGCAGCTGGTTGACGTTGACGCCCGGACGGGCCGCCGCCACCCGCATCCGGGTACCCGGACGGTCGTGCCCCCAGCCGTGCGGGAGGCTCACCACCCCCGTGCGCACGTCGCCGGTGACCTCGACCGGGACCTGCAGCTCTCCCCCGGCCGCCTTGATCCGGGCGAGGGCGCCGTCCGCCAGCCCCAGCCGGGCGGCGTCGTCGGGATGGACCTGGAGGGTGCAGCGGTTCGAACCCCCGTTGAGGGCCGGGACGTTGTGCATCCAGCTGTTGTTGGAGCGCAGATGGCGCCGGCCGACGAGCACCAGCCGGTCGTCCCGGGCCCCGAGCGCCTGCCGCAGCCGCGGCAGGTCTTCCGCGATCGGACCGGGCAGCAGTTCGACCCGCCCGCTGCGGGTCCTGAGCACCTGGGCCAGCCGCGGCCTGAGGGGCCCGAGGTCGATGCCGTGCGGGTGCGCGAGCAGATCGTCGAGGGTGAGGTCGTACGGTCCGAGGCGCAGCATCATGTCGAGGCGCCGCTCCGGGCCGTTGCGGCCGCTCAGCCGACCGGCGAGCGCCTCGGCGTCCTGTCCGTGCACCGGCGATCGGGGGTCGGCGACGGCCTTGGTGAGGGAGGCCGATATGACCATGTCGTCGACCGTGGACGGGTCGGCGCCGTGCATACCGCCCACCGCCAGGATCAGCCGGGCGTGGATCTCGCACTCGTCCGGCGCTCCCTCGTCGAGCGGGACGGCGGGAGGGGTGTAGCGGGCCTGGTTGCGCACGGCGAGTCCGTTGAACGAGAAGTCGTAGTGCCCGCTGCGCGACGGGGGCGGCGGTGGCAGGACGACGTCGGCGTGGCGCGAGGTCTCGTTCAGGTAGGGGTCGACGCTGACCATGAGGTCGAGCGCGCCGAGCGCCCGGTCCAGCCGGTCGCCGTCGGGCGCGGACAGCACGGGGTTGGCGGCGATGGTGAGCACGGCGCGGATCCGGCCCTCGCCGGGCGTCTCGATCTCCTCGGCGAGTGCGGCGATGGGCAGTTCGCCCTTCGCCTCGGGGTGGCCGGCGACCCTGCTGGCCCAGCGGCCGAGGGCGAAGCCCTTGCCGGGCGGGACGGGTTCGGTGGCGGAGCGGGGTGCGCGGTCGTGCGCGGCCAGCGGGAAGAGGACCCCGCCGGGCCGGTCGAGGTTGCCGGTGAGGATGTTGAGGACGTCGACGAGCCAGCTGGCGAGGGTGCCGTGCTCGACGGTGCAGCTTCCGATGCGGCCGTACACGGCGGCGGTCGGCGCGGCGGCGAGTTCGCGGGCGATGGTCCGGACGACGGCCGCGTCCAGGTCGCAGGCCGCGGCCACGGCCTCGGGCGTGAAGTCCCGTACGGCCTGGCGCACCTCGTCCACGCCCTCGACCTGTCCGGTGAGCGGGCCGGGGTCGGCGAGTCCTTCCTCGAACAGCACGTGGACGAGCGCGGCGAGCAGCAGCGCGTCCGTACCGGGCCGGATGGCCACGTGCCGGTCGGCGAGCCGGGCGGTGCGGGTACGGCGGGGGTCCACCACGGTGAGCCGGCCGCCGCGGCGGCGCAGCGCCTTGAGCCTGCCCGGGAAGTCGGGTGCGGTGCACAGGCTGCCGTTGGAGTCCAGGGGGTTGGCGCCGAGGAGCAGCAGATGGTCGGTGCGGTCCAGGTCGGGTACGGGGATCGCGACCGCGCTGCCGAAGAGCAGTCCGCTGGAGACGTGCTTGGGCATCTGGTCGAGGGTGCTGGCGGTGAAGAGGTTGCGGGTGCGCAGCGTCGACAGCAGCACGGGCGGATAGAGCCCGCCGGCCATGGTGTGCACGTTCGGGTTGCCGAGGACGACGCCGACCGCGTCCGGGCCGTGCTTCTCGATCAGCGGACGTATCCGGGTGGCGATCAGGTCGAACGCCTCGTCCCAGCCCGCCTCGCGCAGTTCACCGTTCTCGTCGCGCACGAGCGGGGCCCGCAGCCGGTCGGGGTCGGAGTCCAACTCGCCGAAGGAGGCGCCCTTGGGACAGATGAACCCCTTGCTGAAGACGTCGGCCCGGTCCCCGCGGACCGCGCCGACCCGCTCCTCCGCGCCGTCCCGTTCGACGGTCAGGGTCAGTCCGCAGGTGGCCTCGCACAGCGGGCAGATCCGCAGGGCGGTGCGGGTGGCGTCGGTTCCTGGCATGAGGCCCTCCCCGGGGCGGCGGCAGCGGTGACGCACGGGCAACGGTGAGCATACCGACCGGTACGCACGTTGGGGAGGGCCGTTTCGTCCGCACCCACCCGGGCCGTCGTCCACCCGCACCCCGGCGGCACCCCGGCCGGACGGCCGGGGTGTGCCACGGCGGGCCGGGCGCCGCCGTTGACCGGGGGCGCCCGGGAATCCTACTGTTAACCATAGGATTCCTTGGACCGGACGCATCGGAGAGTGCGGATGAGCGGTATCGAGCAGGCGAGGAAGACGGCCGAAGGGCTGGAGTACCTGTCGGGATTCGGCAACGAGCACCACTCGGAGGCCATCCCGGGGGCCCTGCCGCTCGGACGGAACTCGCCGCAGCGCGCCCCCCTCGGGCTCTACGCCGAGCAGCTGAGCGGCAGCGCGTTCACCGAGCCCCGCGCGCACAACCGGCGCTCGTGGCTGTACCGCATCCGGCCGTCGGCCGCCCACCCGCCGTTCGTCCGCGCCGACAACGGCGCCCTGCGCACCGCGCCGTTCACCGAGACCGTGCCGGACCCGAACCGGCTCCGCTGGGACCCGCTCCCGGAGCCCGCGCCCGGCACGGACTGGCTGGCCGGCCTGTGGACCCTCGGCGGGAACGGCGACGCCGCCCAGCGCACGGGCATGGCCGTGCACCTCTACCACGCCGACGCCGCCATGGAGCGGCGGGTGTTCAGCGACGCCGACGGCGAGCTGCTGATCGTGCCCGAGCGGGGCGGCCTGCTGCTGCGCACGGAGCTGGGCCTGCTGTCCGTGGAGCCCGGCGAGGTCGCGCTGATCCCCCGGGGCGTGCGCTTCCGGGTGGATCTGCTCGACGACTCCGTCCGGGGCTACGTCTGCGAGAACTACGGCCAGCCCTTCACCCTGCCCGAGCTGGGCCCGATCGGCGCCAACGGACTGGCCAACCCCCGCGACTTCCGGGTTCCGGTCGCGGCGTACGAGGACGTCGAGGGCGACGTCGAGGTGGTCAACAAGTTCTGCGGCAACCTGTGGACCGCCACCTACGACCACTCACCCCTCGACGTCGTCGCCTGGCACGGCAGTCATGTGCCGTACGTCTACGACCTGCGGACGTTCAACGTCATGGGAACGATCTCGTACGACCACCCCGATCCGTCGATCTTCACGGTGCTCACCTCCCCGAGCGACACCCCGGGGCTCGCGGGCGTCGACTTCGTGGTGTTCGCGCCGCGCTGGCTCGTCGGCGAGGACACCTTCCGGCCCCCGTACTTCCACCGCAACGTGATGAGCGAGTACATGGGCCTCATCGAGGGTGCCTACGACGCGAAGACCGCCGGAAAGGGCGGCTTCGTCCCGGGCGGCGGCTCGCTGCACAACATGATGTCGGCGCACGGACCCGACCGGGAGACCTTCGACAGGGCGAGCGCCGCCGAGCTGAGGCCGCAGAGGGTCGACGACGGCCTTGCGTTCATGTTCGAGACCCGCTGGCCGGTGACCGCCACCGCCCAGGCGGCGAACGCGGACCACCTGCAGAGGGCGTACGACGACGTGTGGCAGGGTCTGGAGCGCCACTTCCGGTCCTGAGGCCGGATCTGATACGGAGTTGCCGTGACCGCCTTCGCCCCCGACTCGCTCGTCCTGAACCGCAAGCTGCCCCTGTGGTACCAGGTCTCGCAGTCGCTGCGTGCCTCCATACTCGGCCGCAGGCCGCACGACCCGCTGCGCCTGCCGACGGAGGAGCAGCTGGCCGAGCACTACGGGGTGAGCGTGCTGACCATGCGGCAGGCGCTCAAGGAGCTGGAGTCGGAAGGGCTCATCAGCCGGCACCGGCGACGCGGCACCTTCATCGAACCGGGGGCCCGGCGCAGCGCGCCCCGGCGGCTGCTGGGCTCGATCGACGCGATCGTGGCCCAGCAGTCCGGTGAGCTGACGACCGTCCTCGGGCACGCTGCGGAACCGGTGCCGGGCGGACTCGCCGAGTACTTCCCGGACACGGACGAGGTCGTCACGTACCGCAGGCTGCGCTGCGACGGCGACAGCGGGGAGCCCGTGAACTGGGCGGAGAACGCGGTACGTCCGGACGTCGCCGCCCGGCTGGACGTGGCGGACCTCGAGCGCTGGCCGATGACCAAGGTGTTGCGGGACGCCGTAGGGGTACGGATCAGCCGCATCACGGACACGGTGGAGGCCCGGCTCGCCGACCCGGAGACGGCGGAACTGCTCCGGGTGCCGCTGCTGTCGCCCATCCTCCACTACACGGGCGTGACCTACGACGAGGAGGGGCGGGTGGTGGACGTGGCACGGATCCGGTACCGGGGCGACCGGTTCTCGTTCTCCGTGACCGTCGAGGCGGAATGAGCGGCCAGGGGGACGGCACCGGCGGCGCTGGCGTGCCACTGGACGACATCATGCCGTGGTCGACCGGGCCGCTGCGTCTCGGTCGCGACTGGGTGGTCGCGCCCGACGCCCGGACCCTGCGGGCCCGCTGGGACGCCCTGGTCGCGGCCGGGGGCGAGGAGCGGGCCGCCCTGTTCGAGGAGACCCGGGCCCGCGGTCCGGGCCGCCGCGTGGCGGCACTGCCCGGGCAGGCCACGGGGACTGGACGGTTCGCCGAGGAGAACGGGCGCTGCCCGGAGCCGGTGCGCATCGTCCACGCGCCGTTCGACGAGCAGTGGATCCTCCCCGACCACCGGCTGATCGACGTGGCACGGCCCGAGCTGTGGCGGGTCGCCGACGACCGTCAGCTCTTCGTGGTGGAGCAGGGCCGCGTCCCGGGCGACGACGGCCCCGCGGTGCTGGTCTCCGGCGTCCTCCCGGAAGGCCGCTCCGCCGGGAGGCCCGGCCGGATACGTCCCCTGTACCGGCGGCCCGCCGGACGTGAGCCGAACCTGGCGCCGGGGCTGCGGGCCGCACTGCGGGAGCGCTTCCCGGACGCGGCGGAGCCCGGGGACGTGCTCGCATGGGTGGCGGCCGCCGGACGGCCCACGGCCCGGGGCTGCGAGGTGCCGTTCACGGCGGACGCCGGAGTGTGGGCGCGCGGCGTGGAGCTCGGCCGGCGGCTCGTCGGCATCCAGCTCAGGGGGATGCGGGGCGGGGAGCGCCCGCGCCTGCCGGGCGGCAGGCGCCCGTACGTCCGGGCCGCGGTCCCCGCCCGCCCGGTGACGCTGGTGTACGACGCCGAGGAGGAGGCCCTCCTGCTCGACGGCGGACGGATCGCACCGGTGCCGGCGGAGGCGTGGGCCTTCCGGGTGGGCGGTGTCCGGGTGCTCGAGGACTGGTTCGCGCGGCGGACCGCGGAGCCGGCGGCGGGGACGCTCGGGGCGCTCCGTCCGTCCGGGTGGCCGCAGGAGTGGAGCTCGGAGCTGCTGGAGCTGGTCACGGTGCTCACGCTGCTCGGGCAACTGGACGGCGCGCGCGAGGAATTGGGCGAGGAGATCGCCCGTACCGGCTGGCACGACCTGCGCGTGCCCAGGGTACCGCGGGCCGCCCGCGCGCCCGCTTCCGTGCTCGACCACCACGAGGAGGGGCCGGGCGGGCAGTTCGTGCTGCTCTGAGGGCTGTCCCGCGATCCCCGGGAGACCGGCGCGCGGCGCCGGATGCGGTGCGTCGCGGCGGAGAGACGTCCTCGCACCGGGCGCATTCGGGCGATTCGGCAACGCAACGAGGCGCCGCAGCCTCCGCCGTGCCGGGAACGTCGGTTGGCTCCGGTGGGGCTTCCCCGCCGGCGGCGGACCGCACCGCGGGGTGACAAAGGTGGTACGTGCACGGTATCAACGGCTTCCATGAGCCAGCCGCTGCCCCTGGAAGGCATCACCGTCGTCGCCGTCGAGCAGGCCGTCTCGGCCCCGTTCGCGACCCGTCAGCTCGCCGACCTCGGCGCTCGTGTGATCAAGGTGGAGCGGCCCGACGGCGGCGACTTCGCCCGCGGCTACGACACCGCTGCGGGCGGCCTCGCCTCGCACTTCGTCTGGTGCAACCGCGGCAAGGAGTCCCTCGCCGTGGACCTCAAGGACCCCCGGGGGCTGGCAGCGGTCCGCCGGCTGATCACCAAGGCCGACGTCTTCGTGCAGAACCTCGCCCAGGGCGCGGCCGCCCGGCTCGGGCTGGACGCCGCCACGCTCTGCGCCGCGCACCCGCGGCTGGTCGCGGTGGACATCTCGGGGTACGGGGAGTCCGGCCCTTACGCGCACAAGCGGGCCTACGACATGCTCGTCCAGTGCGAGGCCGGACTGGTGTCCGTGACCGGCACCGCGGAACAGCCGGTGAAGGCGGGCATCCCGGCGGCGGATGTCGCCGCGGCCATGTACGCCTTCTCGGGGGTGCTGGCAGCCCTCCTGCGGCGAGGCACGACCGGACGCGGTGGTCCGGTGGAGGTCTCGATGCTGGAGTCGCTCGCGGAGTGGATGGGGCACCCCCTGCACCACGGGATGCACGGGGGCGACGCCCCGGAGCGCACGGGTCTGGCGCACGCGGTCATCGCGCCCTACGACGCCTACCCCACGGCCGACGGGGGTCAGGTACTGCTGTCGGTACAGAACGACCGGGAGTGGCAGCGACTCGCCGAGCGGGTGCTGGGCCGCCCGGAGCTGGCAGCCGATCCCGCCTTCGCGACCAACAAGGCGCGCACGGCGAACCGCGGGAGAACGGACGCGGTGGTCGCCCGGGCGCTGGCCCGGCTGGACACGGCAGAGGCCGTGACGGCGCTGGAGGAGGCGGGGATCGCCTGCGCCCGTCTCAACACCGTGGCCGATCTGGCCGCCCATCCGCAGCTGGAGGCCCGGGACCGCTGGCGGGACATCGCGACGCCCGTCGGCCCGTTGCGGGCGATGCTGCCGCCGATCACCCTCCCGGGCGGTCCGGAGCCGGACATGGGCGCCGTCCCGGCACTCGGCGAGCACACGGACGCGCTGCTGCACGAGGCGGGGCTGACGGCCGACGACATCGCCGAGCTGCACCGGTGCGGGATCGTTCTCACGGAGCACCCGGGCGGCGAACGCCTCGGGTGACACGGATGTTCACGGCGGGTTCTCGGCTTTCGGACGGGGCGCGCACGCTCGACCGGTCGCGCCCCGGACCGGCCGGCGGGCGGACAGGAGCCCCGGCACCGGCGCGCGGGCCCCGAACTGGGCCGGGGGCCGCGCGCACGCGGCGGTTGGTGAGGCTCGGCGGGGTGGTCGGGCCCACGGTGACCGGACGGGAGCGAGGGGGACGGGTGGGCGTGAACGGTCACGCGCGCCCGGGCCGCCGGCCGGCCACCCCGCCGGTCACTGGCCCCGGCTGCCGAACAGCGAGCGGCGCAGTCGTCGGAGCGGCGCGAAGAGCGAGACGCGCGCACTCTTGCTGCCGCGGCTGTGCGCGACGTCACGCGTCGTCAGCTCACGCATGAGGGACGTCGCCTCGGCCGCCTCGCGCTGCGGCACGGCGGGTCCGCCGAGTACCGCGAGATGGCGGTCGAGACGCGAGCTGGTCGCGCTCGTCCCGCAGGTGATCGCAGGGACCCGTGCCCTGCTGCGCATCGTTATCTGTTCCATGTCACTCCCCACCCGTACGAGGGCACCCGGCCCGGGCAGATTAACCCTATCGCCCCTGCCTCACACTCGTGTATCCCGCCTGAGCGATTCAGTACACACGTACGGGGGTTGACGACGAAGCAGTGAATCCACCTGATTCCAGGGCGAGTTGGACGGCCCGCGAATCCCGGACCAAACCTCCGGCCGCACCGCCCCGAACACCTGTCACCAGGCAGCAAGGACCGTCTCGTTCGCGACGGTACAAGCGCCGACGAGAGTCCACGACAGGACGGGACCGACATGTTCTCTCAACTCATCAGGAGCACACGGGGGCGCAGGAACCTCGCCTCGCTCGTCTGTGGTGCGCTGGCGGCAGGGGGGCTCGCGGCGGCCGGAGTGAGCTCCGCGCTCGCGCCGGGCGCCGCCAACGCCTCCAGCCACCGTGAGGCCCCGCTGATCTCCGGGCAGCCGCAGTACGACACGACGGACGTGTACGCGTTCGTCAGCCCCGACCGGCCGGACACCACGACGATCGTCGCGAACTGGCTGCCGTTCGAGGAGCCGGCGGGCGGACCGAACTTCTACCGCTTCGCGGACGACGCCCGCTACGACATCCACATCGACTCCGACGGCGACGCCCAGGGCGACCTGCTCTACCGCTGGACATTCCACAACCAGATCAAGAACGGTGACACGTTCCTGTTCAACACGGGCCCGGTGACCAGCCTGGACGACCCGGACCTCAACATCACGCAGACCTACGACCTGGAGATGATGCGGCTCCGGAACCAGCATGTGATCTCCACCACGAAGATCGCGAACGATGTGCCGGTCGCCCCGTCGAACGTGGGCAAGGCGTCCATGCCGGACTACGCGAAGCTCCGGAAGGAGGCCGTGCGCGAGCTGAAGGACGGCACCACCGTGTTCGCCGGCCAGGCCGACGACCCGTTCTTCCTCGACCTGCGGGTGTTCGACCTGCTGTACGGGGGCGACCTGTCCGAGGTCGGCCGGGACACCCTGAAGGGCTACAACGTCAACAGCATCGCCCTGCAGGTGCCCTCCGAGCACATCCGGCAGTCCGCGGGGCAGCCCGTGGTCGGGATCTGGTCGACCACGCACCGCAAGAGCGCGAGCGGGGACTGGACCCAGGTCTCCCGGCTGGGCATGCCGCTGGTGAACGAGGTGGTCATCCCGCTCAAGGACAAGGACCGGTTCAACGCCTCGTCGCCCTGGAACGACGCCGACTTCCTCACGTCCGTCACCAACCCGGAGCTGCCCAAGCTCATCGAGGACATCTACAAGATCGAAGCGCCCGAGGAGCCGCGGGACGACCTCGTGTCGGTGTTCCTCACCGGCGTCAAGGACCTCAACCAGCCGCCGGGCGTACGGCCGGCCGAGGCCCTGCGTCTGAACACGGCCGTACCGCCGACCGGCGAGCCGAAGCGGCTCGGCGTGCTGGACGGCGACAACGCGGGTTTCCCGAACGGACGGCGGCTGACCGACGACGTCCTGGACATCGCGCTCCAGGTCGTCGAGGGCGAACTCGTCGGGAAGAAGAACGACCTGGGCGACGCCGTGGACAAGAACGACGTGGAGTTCGAGAAGTCCTTCCCGTATGTGGCGCTGCCGACGTCGGGCTCCAACGGGCCCCTGGCGGAGGCCGCCGGCAACCGCAGCCAGCTCGACGGCGGCGCGGAGCTGAGGTCGGGAAGTGCCACGGACGACCGCACGGTGCTGGCGCTCTCCGCGGGCGCCGCAGGCGCGGGCGTCGTGCTCGTCGGAACCGGCCTCGCCTGGTGGCGGACGCGCCGGCGCGGCAGGTGGTCATGAAGCGGGCCACGCGGTCCGCGTGGCGCCTCGGGGCCGGGATCGTGGGACTGGCGTGCGTGCTGACCGCCACGGGAGCGGTGCTGGGCGGCCCGGACGAGGTGCCCACGGCCGCGGCCGCCGCGGGGGCGGTGGCCCCCGGGGCGGCTCCCGGACAGGGGGTGCGCACGCTCCAGGCCCATCTGAGGGCGCAGCCCAAGGACGCGGGCGCATGGGCGTCGCTCGGTGCGGCGTACGTCGAGGAGGCCAGGGTGAACGGCGATCCTTCGCGGTACCCCCGCGCCGGGGAGGCGTTCGCCCGCTCCCTGCGGCTGCGGCCCGACGGCAACGCCGAAGCGCTGGCCGGCCGGGCGGCCCTCGCGGCGGCCAGGCACGACTTCCCGGCGGCGCTCCGGGACGCCGACCGGGCGCTCGCGGTCAACCCGTACAGCGAGCGCGGTCTGGCCGTGCGGATCGACGCGCTCGTCGAACTCGGCCGCTATCCGGCGGCGTTGGACGCGGCACGCCAGGCGGACGCCCGCCGGCCGGGCATCCCGGTGTTCACCCGGCTCGCCTACGTACGGGAGCTGCGCGGGGACACCAAGGAGGCACGGCGCGTGCTGGAACTGGCCCGGAACTCGGCGAGCACCCGGGCCGACATCGCCTACACGGCGACGGCGCTCGGCCGGCTCGCCTGGTCCCAGGGCGGCTACGACGAGGCCCTGCGGCAGTGCGGCCGGGCCCTGGAGGCCGAGCCTGACAACCTGGAGGCACGCGAGTGCCGGGCGCGGGCGCTCACCGGCAAGGGCGAACTCACCGCGGCCATAGCGGAGTTCGAGACGATCGTCGCCCGGTCCCCACTGCCGGGACGGTTGGTTGCGCTCGGAGAGCTGTACGAGGCGAGCGGCCGGCCGGGGCCCGCCCGCCGCCAGTACGAGGTGCTCGGCACCTGGACGGGGCTCGCCCGGGCGGGCGGCATGAACCCGGACCTGGACACGGCCCTCGCCGCCGCCGACCACGGGGACCGGGCCGAGGCCCTGCGAGCGGCCCGCGCCGAATGGCAGCGCCGCCGCACCGTGCACACCGAGGACGCCCTCGCCTGGGCGCTGCATCGCGCGGGGCGCTCCGAGGAGGCCCTCCCCCATGCGCGGGCGGCGACCGCGACGGGCTACCGGGACGCGGCCTTCCTCTACCACCGCGGCATGATCGAACACGCGGCGGGCGAGCGGGCCGCCGCACGTGCCTCGCTGACCCGTGCCCTGGCGCTCAATCCCGCCTTCTCCCCCATCGGCGCGCGCGAGGCGCGCCGCGCGCTCGACGGTCTGGAGGCATCATGACCGATCCGTTGTCGAACACCCTCGCGGCGCTGCTCGCGGTCCTCGCGCTGATCGCCGGGGCACGAGGGTGCCTGACCCGCGTCCGCACGCCAGGGACGGACCGGGCGGTGCGGGTCACCGAGGAGCCCACGGCCCCCGCACGGCAGGCGACGGCGGTCCCTCACCCACGCCCCGCGCCGACGGCGATCGGCCGCGCGTCCGGGACGCGGCCGGGAGGCCCCGGCGGCCGGCGGCGCGAGCGGGCGGCGCGGCCCACGAGGCCCGTACGCGCGATAGGGGAACACGTCATGCGCGAACGCGTGTCCGGGTCGCGGCCGGGGACCTCCGGCACCGGGGACGAACGGGCAGCGCGTGAACGGTCGGCACACGGAGGGCCGGAGGGCGTACGGGGGCGCGGCCGGGGGCACGCGGCCGGGACCGCGCTACTGGTGGCGGCCGGGACGGCCGCCCTGCTCGTCGGGACGGGGGCGCCCGCCGCGGCCCACCCTCTGGGGAACTTCTCCGTGAACCGCTACGACGGACTCGTCGTAGCCGAGCGGGAGTTGCGCGTCGACCATGTCGAGGACCTCGCGGAGATCCCGACCGCGCGGATCCGGCCCCGGGAGACTGCGCCCGCCGCGCTGGCGGCTTGGGCGGAGGACCGCTGCGCCGTCGCGGCGCGGGAGGCCCGGCTGCTCGTGGACGGCCGCGCCGTGCCGCTCGAGACCGGGCCGGCGCGGGCCTCCGTCCGACCCGGCCAGGCGGGGCTGCCCACCCTCCGCGTCGAGTGCGCGATGCGCGCGCCGCTGCCGGGCGGCAGGGCGGATCTGGCGTTCACGGCCGCACCCGGTGAGGGTGCCGGCTGGCGGGAGATCACGGCACGCGGCGACCGCACGACACTGGCATCGTCCGACGTACCCGGCGAGTCCGTCTCACGCCGGCTGTCCGCCTACCCGCAGCGGCTGCTGGAGTCCCCGCCGGCCCGCACCTCGGCACGGCTCACGGCCGCACCCGGCGGGCCCGCGCTCGGCGAGGCGGCAGCGGTGGCGCCCCCGTCCGTGCTGCCGCGGGGGGTCGACCGCTGGACCCAGGCCCTGACGGGTCTGGTCGAACGGCGCGACCTCACCGTGCCGTTCGGGGCGCTCGCCCTGGTCGTCGCCCTGGGGCTCGGGGCCCTGCACGCGCTCGCCCCCGGCCACGGGAAGACCCTGATGGCCGCGGCGGCAGCGGCGGGCGGCCGGAACTCGCTGCGCGAGGTGCTGGCGCTCGGCGCCTCGGTGACCGTGACCCACACCCTCGGCGTCCTCGCCCTGGGCGCCCTGATCGTCGCGGGGTCGGCCGTCACTCCGGCCGTCGTCGGCTGGCTGGGCATGGCGAGCGGAATCCTGGTCGCGGTGGCGGGTGCGCTGCTGACGCGGCGGGCGTGGCAGGACCGGGCGCACGGGCGCGGGCACACGCACGTCCACTGGCTCGGCGGCGGCCGCTTCCGCACGCACACGCACACGCACCCCACCGGCGACGGCGACGGCCACACTCATGACCACGGTCACGAGCGGGCCCACGGCGGCGCCGAGGAGCACGGGCACGACCACGAGCCGGAACACAAGCACGGGCACCACCCCGGCCGCGGCTCCGAGCGGCAGCGGCCCCTGCGCCGCAGCATCCTGCTCGGTCTCGCGGGCGGCCTCGTCCCCAGCCCCTCCGCCGTGGTCGTACTCGTCGGTGCCGCGGCACTGGGCCACGCCTGGTTCGGGCTGCTCCTCGTCGTCGCGTACGGGGCGGGACTGGCCCTCACCCTCACCGCGGCCGGGTTCGCGGTCGTGCGCCTCGGGGGCCGGATCGCGACGCGGCTGGCACGGCGGCGGGCGGCCGGGAGGCTGGCCGGTCTCGTGCAGCGGTCGGCACCGATCGGCACGGCGCTCACCGTGGTCGTCCTGGGATGCGGATTGGCGCTCAGGGGGGCCGCAGGAGCGATGAGTTGAGCTAGCTTGGAAGGGTTTTCACCGTGATGGTCGCTCTGCGGCGGATGGGGGCTCGTCATGAGCGAGGTGCCGGGCGGCGGACTGGACGGCGAGACCCGGGTGGCGGGGCGCTACCTCCTGCTCGCCCGGCTGGGCGAGGGCGGGATGGGCGTCGTCTGGCGCGCCCGCGACGAGTTGCTCGCACGGGAGGTCGCGGTCAAGGAGGTCCGTGCCCCCGCCGGGCTCGGGACGGCCGAGGTGCGGCGGCTCTACACCCGGCTGGAGCGCGAGGGCTGGGCCGCGGCTCGGATCTCGCACCGCAACGTGGTCACGGTCTACGACGTGGCGGTGCAGGACGGACGGCCGTGGATCGTGATGGAGTTCGTCCGCGGACTCTCGCTCTCGGATGCGCTCGCCGCGGAGGGGCCCATGGCCCCGCAGCGCGCCGCCCGCATCGGGGCGGAGGTGCTCACGGCCCTGCGCGCGGCCCACGGGGCCGGCGTACTGCACCGGGACGTGAAGCCGGGCAACGTGCTGCTCGGCAACGACGGCCGCGTCGTGCTGACGGACTTCGGGATCGCCTCCGTCGAGGGCACGTCCGGACTGACGCTGACCGGCGAACTCGTCGGCTCGCCCGAGTTCCTCGCCCCGGAGCGGGCACTCGGCCGCACCCCGGGGCCCGCATCGGACCTGTGGTCGCTGGGGGTCCTGCTGTACGCGGCGGTCGAGGGGCGGTCGCCGTTCCGCAAGGACACACCGCTCGGCACGCTCCGCGCGGTCGTCGACGAGGAACCGCCCGCACCGCGCCGGGCCGGTGCGCTGGAGCCGGTGATCGCCGGCCTGCTGCGGAAGGAGCCCGCGGAGCGGATGTCCGCGGAGGAGGCGGAACGGCTGCTCCGGGTCGTCGGCGCGGGAGGCACGCCCCGCACCGGTTCCCCGGCGGGCTCCGGTCCCTACGCGGCCACCGCGGTCTCCGCCGCGCCGGTCGCCCCTGTCGCACCGGCCGGGGTGTTCGGCCCTCCCACGGATACGACGGCGGTCCCGGCCGGGGGTGGTCGCGGGCCGTCACCGGACCGCCCGCGGCGCGCGGCCGTCGTGCTGGCCGCCGGGGTCGCCGCCCTGGTCCTGTCGCTGGGCGGCCTCACCTACGCCCTGCTGAACGGCGGAAGCGGGGGCGGCGGGGCCGGGGCCGGGGCCGGGGCCGGGGCCGGGGGGACGAACGGCAGGGGGACGAACGGCGGTTCCGGGAGCGGCGGTACGACGGTCGGCAGCGATTCGGCGTCCGGTCCGGCGACGCCCTCCGGCGAGGGCCCTGCGGCGTCGGGCGACGGCGGGGCGTCAGCGACCGGTGGCGCCCCCTCGCCCACGGAGCGGCCGCGGCAGAGCGTGCACGTGCGGGTCCACGCGATCCGTGCGGAGTACCGCGGGGCGTGTCCCCCGCTCGAGGCGAAGGCCCCCGCGTTCCGGGCGGCGGTCACCGTCGGAAGCGTCCCGGTCTCCGTGGGGTACCGCTGGGTGACCGGGAGCGGACGGAGTTCCGACGGCGGCTGGAAGACGCTCGACTTCCCCTCGGGCGAGGGGAAGTCGCGCGAGATCGACCATGTGGAACTGACGTACACCGAGGGTGCGGTGCACCACGACCGGATCCGGCTGGAGATCGGGAGTCCGGTCGCGGCTCGGTCGCAGTGGGTGGCGTTCTCGGTGACGTGCGAGGAGGAGTCCCCGTCGGGCACGCCGTCCTCGCCGGGTCGGCCGTCGTACTCGGAGGGGTCCGGTCAGGCCGCCGACCGGAACGGCGGCAGATAGCCCCCGGACTGTCCGGAGGCGGTCGGGTGGTACGACTCGCCGATGTTCAGCCAGTTGACGCTGTGCAGCCATGAGGCGCCCGAGCAGATCTCGTGCCCGGTGAAGGACGGCACGACGTCCGCGAAGGTGAAGCCGTGGTCGGCGACGCGCTTGGCGATCGCGGCGTTGAGGTGGTCGGCTCCGCTGTTGATCGCGGCGCGCTCATTCTCGGTGAGTCCGGCGAAGCAGCTGCCGTTGAGCTTGTACATGCGGGGGTAGCCGAGGACGACGACCCGGGCGGACGGCGACTTGGACCTGATGGTCGAGTACACCGAGTCGAGCCGGGCCGGGAGGGTCGTGTCCACGAAGCGCTTCGCCTCCTGGACCCGGGCGACGCAGGTGCTCTCGGACTGCAGGACACACGTCGTCATCACGTCGGCGAAGCCCGCGTCGTTGCCGCCGATGGTGATGGACACGAGGTCGGTCCCGGAGTTGAGGGGGGCGAGCTGGCCGGCCAGGACGTCACCCGTACGAGCGCCCGCACAGGCCGTGAACGCGAACGACGAGGGTGAGTTGGCGGCCGCCCAGAGGGCGGGGTAGGCGCGGTTGGTGCGCTTGCACGAGCCGCTGTCGCCCAGATAGGCCCCGGCGCCGAGACCCGACGAGTACGAGTCGCCGAGGGCCACGTAGTCGACCGCGGCCGCGGGCTGTGCGGCCTGGGCCTGACCCGCGCCGGTGAGGGCGAGGGCGGCGCCGATGAGGAGTGAGGATGAGATTGCCGCGATTCGGGACAGTTTCATGGAACCTCCCATTAGCAGGATCTCTGCTCAACTGTCGTAGCATGCCCCTTTGTTCACCGGAAGTGTCCATGCCAAAAACAATACGACCGGACAACAGGGGTGTTGCGCGGTTGTTCTTGACGGCCCGTCCGGAACGACGGTTGGGGCGGAGCCCAGCATTCCGGCAATGCGCCGCATCTCCGCGCAAACACGCCGGGGCAGAGATCCCCCGGCACCCACTCGCCGCCTCGGGCGCACACCGACGCACTCCGCCCGGGGGGCCGCGGCAGAGGCGCTCGCGGCAATCGGATCAGTCCCCTACGCGCCCTTCACACCCTCCCGCCGCACGGCCGGTACGGACTGAGCACCCCTCCGTCCGAAAAGCGCTCATCCCAGCCGTCACGGCGATTGCTTCCCATCCCTCAGGCACCGCATTGCGTAACAGGTTTGTGCATTTCAGTACGCGCTGGCAAAACAAGGAGAAAAGTGCGCCCTACGGCCAGGTCTTGTCATACAGTCCCAATCATCAATACCGTCGTACATCCGCCCGCAACGGACCATCAAAGGCGACTCCTGGGGAGGGGTCTGACGTCGCGACGGTCCGTGGCGGGGCGCGGTAGGGGGGTGCCGTGCTCGGTCGCACTCGTGCCGAGTCGCGTACCGCGCGGCCAGCTATGCCGGCTCGCCCAGCCTGTACGGAGATCCATGCCGTCCCGGCCGGGGTGAGAACAACCCCCCTTTCGAACCGGACACTCATCCGGACCGCCCGGGGGTGGGCGGTCCACCGGACGAGAGGGAAACCGACTCATGAGCTCGTTCCTGCGCCCGGCGGTCCCGGGTCCTCACGATCCGACGGCCACGGCCGGCGCGCCCGCACCGGTCATGGCGACGGCCACGGCCACGCTCGGCCGAGTACCGGCCCAGTACCGTCCGATCTCCTCCCACCTCGCCATCGCACCGCCGGTCAGCGTCGTGATCCCGGCGATGAACGAGGCCAAGAACCTCCCGCACGTCTTCGGGACCCTGCCCGAGTGGGTCCATGAAGTCGTGCTCGTCGACGGCAACTCCACGGACGACACGGTGGACGTCGCCCGCGCGCTGTGGCCCGGCGTCAAGGTCGTCGAGCAGGCCGGCGAGGGCAAGGGGGACGCTCTCATCAGCGGCTTCGCGGCCTGCACCGGCGACATCATCGTCATGGTCGACGCGGACGGCTCCGCCGACGGCCAGGAGATCGTCAGCTATGTCTCCGCCCTGGTCGGCGGCGCCGACTTCGCCAAGGGCTCCCGCTTCGCCAACGGCGGCGGCACCGACGACATGACCCCCGTCCGCAAGCTCGGCAACCGCGTCCTGTGCGGCATCGTGAACGCCAAGTTCGGCGCCCGTTACACCGACCTCTGCTACGGCTACAACGCGTTCTGGCGCCACTGCCTGGACAGCATCGCCCTGGACTGCACCGGCTTCGAGATCGAGACCCTGATGAACATCCGGGTCGTCAAGGCCGGCCTGCGGGTCCAGGAGGTCCCCAGCCACGAGTACCTCCGCATCCACGGCATGAGCAACCTCAGGGCCGTCCGCGACGGTCTACGGGTGCTCAAAGTGATCCTCAGGGAGAAGGGCGTCCGCCGGGCCTCCCGCCGCGGTCCCGCAGCCGGCCTCAACGCCCCGCGAGGAGAGGTCTCTTGAAGCACCGGACGTTCTCCGTGGTGATCTGCGTCTACACCGAGGAACGCTGGACGGACATCCTCAAGGCCGTGGAGTCGGTGCGCCGGCAGTCGCTCCCGGCACTGGAGACGCTGGTCGTGGTCGACCACAACCCCCGGCTGCTGGACCGTCTCACCGAGGAGCTCAGCGCCGGCCGGGGCACCGCGTCACCGGCAGAGGAGGTGCGGGTGCTCGCCAACGCGGGCCCCCGCGGCCTCTCCGCCGGCCGCAACACCGGTATCGCCCTGTCCCGCGGCGAGTTCGTGGCCTTCCTCGACGACGACGCCATGGCCGAGCGCGACTGGCTGCGGCACCTCGCCGAGGGGTACGACGACCCCCGGGTCATGGCCGTCGGCGGCAGGACCCTGCCGCTCTGGGCCTCGGGCCGCAGGCCGGCGTGGTTCCCCGAGGAGTTCGACTGGGTCGTCGGGTGCACGTACCGGGGGCTTCCTCCCGGCCGCGTCCCGGTCCGGAACGTCCTCGGCGGCAACGCGTCCTTCCGCCGCACCGCCTTCGACGCCGCCGGGGGATTCGCCACCGGCATCGGAAGGGACGGCGACAGACGGCCCCTGGGCTGCGAGGAGACCGAGCTCTGCATCCGGCTCGGCCGGGCCCTCCCGGACGCGGTGCTGCTGATCGACGACCGTGCCGTCATCCACCACAGGGTCCCCGCGCAGCGGGAGCGCTTCCGCTACTTCCGCACCCGCGCCTACGCCGAAGGGCTGTCCAAGGCACTCGTCTCGCACAGTGTCGGCATCGGCAAGGGCCTCGAGACCGAGCGCCGGTACACCACCCGTGTGCTCCCGGCGGGCGTCGTGCGCGGGCTGCGCGACGCCCTGCTGGGCCGCCCGGGCGGTGCCGGCCGCGTCGGAGCCATCGTCGCGGGCGTCGCCGCGGCCGCGGCCGGGTACGCGGTGGCGCGGGCACGCGCCCGGTCCGGGGTGGCGTTCTCGCACGGCCCGATCACCGCGTACGCACCGCGTCTGGAAGGCGGCACGCCATGAACGCCGCCGTGCCGATCCTCATGTACCACGCGATAGCGCACCGGCCCGCCCCGGCGGTCCACGGCCTCTCCGTGGCGCCGGAGGCCTTCGCCGAACAGATGGGTCTGCTCGGCGAGCGCGGGTTCACCCCGGTCACGACCGCCGGGCTCGGCCGGGCCTGGCGGCACGGTGAACCCCTGCCGCCCCGGCCGGTACTGATCACCTTCGACGACGGCTACGAGGGCGTGCACCGGCACGCCCTTCCCGTGCTCGACAAGCTGGGCTTCGCGTCGACGCTCTTCGTGTCGACCGGCTGGCTGCGGGGCGCGCACGGGGAGGGCGGCGCTCCCGACACCATGCTGGACTGGGGGCAGGTGAGGGAACTGGCCGCGGCGGGCACGGAGATCGGCGGCCATTCGCACACTCATCCGCAGCTGGACCAGTTGGACGACCGACGGCTCCGGTTCGAGTCGCTGCGCTGCAGGGAGATCATCGCCGCGGAACTCGGCGACGCGCCGGTCTCGTTCGCCTACCCGTACGGCTACTCCAACCGCCGGGTCCGGCAGGCGGTGCGCGCGGCCGGCTTCGCGCAGTCCCTGGCCGTGGGGAACGCTCTGGCCCGCCGCCGCCAGGGGCCGTACGCCCTGGAGCGCGTGACCGTGCGCCGCTCCACGGGTGCCGAGCAGTTCGAACGGCTCGTCGAGGGCCGGGGACTCGCCCGCGACTTCGCCGGGGACCGGGCCCTCACCAAGGGGTACGCCGTCGTCCGCCGGACGAGGAGGGCGTTGCGGTTGCTGCGTACATGAGTGACCCGGAGCGGTGCACCCGAGTGCGGGCGGGAGAGCGGCGGCACGCCCCAAAAGGCCGTGCACCGACGGCCGACGTGCCGGATCATGGCGCCATGACCGCCACCCCTGAGCATGCTCTGCCGATCCGGCTCAACGTCGACGACAGCGATTCGCCGTCGGATGTCGTCGACGCGCTGTTCCTCGGCCGCTTCGCGACGGGCGAGCAGCCGTATTCGCACAGTTCGACGATCGACCGGGTCAAGCCCGGCGCCACACTGCTGCCGCCGGGCGCCCGGGTGCTGCGCGCCGCACGTGACGACGACCGGAGCGCGACGCTCGCCGAGGGCGAGGGGTGGACCCTGCTGATCTCGCGGTGGAACCGCGGGGCGGACATCACGGTCACCGCGGTCAGCCCGGAACTCGCCGAGAACGTGCACAGGGAGGCGACGGACGGCGTCCAGGACGAGCCCGAGCCGCAGCCCGACAACGTCACCATGGGGTTCTGGTACGTCTCCCCGCGCCGCGGCCCGCACCGCACGACCCGCCAGATCAGCGCCGGCACCTGGGACGAGGTCCGTCCCAACTACACGACCCCGGTGGCTCAGGCGATGGACCGGCTGATGAAGGTGACACCGGACGACATCGCGGGCCGGCTTCTCCTGCTGCACGGTCCGCCGGGCACGGGGAAGACCTCCGCGCTGCGGACGCTGGCCCGCTCGTGGCGCGACTGGTGCCAGGTGGACTGCGTCCTCGATCCGGAGCGGCTGTTCAACGACGTCGGCTATCTGATGGACATCGCGATCGGCGAGGACGAGGGCACGGCCAAGGGGCGCTGGAGGCTGCTGCTCCTGGAGGACTGCGACGAACTGATCCGGGGCGAGGCACGGCACGCCGCGGGGCAGGCGCTCTCCCGGCTGCTGAACCTGACGGACGGGCTGCTCGGCCAGGGCCGGAACGTCCTCGTGGGCGTCACCACCAACGAGGACCTCGAGCGGCTGCACCCCGCCGTCGTCCGGCCGGGCCGCTGCCTTGCACGGATCGAGGTCGGCCCGCTCACCCGCGAGGAGGCCGTGTCCTGGCTGGGTACCGAGGAGGGTGTCGGCCGCGAGGGCGCGACGCTGGCGGAGTTGTACGCCGTGCGCCGGGGAACGGCGCCGGCGTCCGTGCCGTCCCAGCACGGCGGGGCGGACGCAGGGCTGTACCTCTGAGGGCTGTCCCGGATCCAGTGGCCGGCGGCCGGGCCGTAGCTCTCGTGGGAGTGGCTGCGGCGCGGCCCGGTCGGCCGCGCGGACTCACTTCCCGTAGGTGGCGCGCAGTGCGTCCTGCACCGCGGAGAGCGCGTCGGCACGGGACAGGCCCAGGCGGTGGACCAGTTCGGCGTACGCCTGGGCGGCATTCGCCGCCTGACGCTCCGCCGCGTCCCCGGCCGCCGCGACGAACGTGCCGTTCCGGCCCCGGGTTTCGATCACGCCGTCGCCCTCGAGGGCCCGGTACGCCTTGGCGACGGTGTTGGCCGCGAGGCCGAGTTCCTCCGCGAGGCCCCGCACGGTGGGGAGTTTGTAGCCGACGGGCAGGGCGCCCGAGCGCGCCTGGGCCGAGATCTGGGAGCGGAGTTGCTCGTAGGGCGCGCGGGCGTCGTCCGTGTCGATGACGATTTTCAAGGTCACCACGTGATTGTCCCCCACTTCCGGGCCTCGGGCACGCCGCTCGGGGCCCTCGGGAAATTGAGAGGCGTGCGCGGGGGCGCGCGCGTAGCGTGCCGCGTCATGACTGTGATCGTCCGCGCCTTCCGCGCGCCCGGAGACGCCGAGCCGGTCGCCCGGATCCGGCGCGCCGCCCTGCCGTTCATGCTGGTCACCCCCGAGTCCCTGGTGTTCGAGACGGAGCACGCGCATCCGCTCGCCCGGTACCGGCCGCTGGTCGCCGAGGAGGACGGCGAGATCATCGGCACGGCGCAGGTGGGGCTCGCGCACGACAGCCCCGAGCCGGGGGTCGGCTACGCCAACATCTATGTGCACCCCGAGCGCCGTGGCCGCGGCGCGGGCTCGGCGGTCGTGCGCGCCGCCGAGGAATATCTGGCCGGCGCCGGTGCCACCAGGGTCCACACCTGGGTGCTGGACGAACCCGGGCATCGCGCCTTCGCCGAGCGGCTGGGCTACCGGGCCGGGCGCACGGCGCACTTCCTCCGTCTCGATCTGGCGGCAGGGGCGCTGCCGCCGCTGCGGACCCCGCCGGACGGGGTGCGGATCGTCCCGGCGTCCGAGTTCGCCGGCGACCCGCGACCGCTCTTCGAACTGGACGCCGAGACGACGGCGGACGAACCGGGCGACGTGGCGGCGGAGTTCACGGGCTACGGGCACTGGCTCGACGAGACGTGGAGGCATCCGCTGTTCAGCCCGGAACTGACGTCGGTCGTCGTCGTGGGCGGGCGCCCGGTGGCGTTCAGCGCGGCCCGTACGGACGGCTCGACCCGCTACGGGACGGCCATGACCGGCACCGCCCGGGCCCACCGCGGCCGCGGGCTCGCCAAGCTGGCGAAGAACGACTCGCTGCACCGGGCGCGGGACGCCGGTTTCACCGAGGCGTTCACCGGCAACGACGCGGGCAACGCCCCGATGCTTGCCGTCAACGAGTGGTTCGGCTACGAGATCTGCGCGACGGAGGTGCGCCATGTCCGCACGCTGGGGTGAGTCCTGGGTCGACGTGGCCCTGGTCAAGGCCGGGCGTACGAAGATCCGTTACCCGGCGGCGGTCGTCGCGGACGACGGCACCCGGATCACCGTCCGTGCGCCGTGGGCGGGTGAGGGCGTGAAGGACTTCGGGTTCGTCCGCTTCGAACCGGGTGACGTCTTCACCGAGCACTACTGGCGCGACCGCTGGTACGCGGTCAAGGAGGTCCGTGCGGGCGACGGGGCGCTGAAGGGCTGGTACGCCGACATCGCCCGGCCCGCCCTGGTGTCCCGGGACGAACTGGTGGTGGAGGACCTGGACCTGGACCTGTGGGTGTCGGCCGACGGCACGCTGGTCCTGCGGCTGGACGAGGACGAGTTCGCAGCGAGCGGTCTCGCCGAGCGGGACCCCCGGGCTGCCGAGGAGGCGGAACGAGCCCTGGACACCCTGGAACTCCTCGCCCGCCAGGGCCGGTTCACCCGGCTGCTGGACTGACGCGCGTCGCCGGCAGCGGCACCGCACGGTCCGGGAGACCCGGGTCGTGGGCGATCGGGTCGTCGTCCTCGTGCCAGTGGAGGACGAAACGCTCGCCTCTCCGGTACGCCTCGAACCCGGCCCTGCAGTACGCGACCATGTCGTCCGGGAGCGCGGCGAGGGGGTGCCAGGCCAGCTCCGAGCACTTGTGGGGCTCCCGGTTGTACGGCTCGCCGCCGCGGGCGCCGTCTGCCTCGAAGAACCAGCCCGTGCGCGGAGGATCTCCGGGCCCCCGGTGCTGCATCACCAGCGCGACGCGCAGATCCTCCGGCGCGAACTCGACGCCGATCTCCTCACGCGCCTCGCGCACCATGGCCGCGCGCACGTCCTCACCTTCCTCGACGTGACCCGAGGGGCCGTTCCACAGCCCGTCCCCGTAGCCCGTCCCGGCCCGGCGGGCGAGCAGGACCTCGTCACCGCGGCGCAGGACGAGATGGACGTCGACGACCTCGCTGTGCCGGGCCGGGACCGCGTGGGCGTCCTCGCCCCGCCGCACGGCGGTGACCCCCGTGTCCTCGCCGTCCGGGCCCCGGGCGGGCCCGGCCGGGGCGATCCGGGCCACCAGGGCGTACCGCTCGTCGTGCACGGGCCCTCCCCACAGGCCGGGCACGTCCGACAGCCGTTCGTGGTCGATCCTCCGGGAGAGTGGACCGAGGGCGGCGATCAGGCGGGCCGCCGGCAGTCCGCTGCCCTCCCACACCCCTTCGACCAGCACCAGCCGCCCTCCCGGGCGCAGCAGGGAGGTCCAGTGGGTGAGAGCCGCCTCCGGGTCCTCCATCGCCCACAGCACATGGCGCACGAGCACGGCGTCGTACCGCCGGTCCCCCACCGGGGGCCGCTCCGCGGGGCCCGTCAGCACCTCGGCCCCCGTGCCCGCGAGTTTGCGGTGCGCGGCCTCCACCATCCGCGGCGAGAGGTCGACGGCGGTCACCCGGTGGCCCTGCCCGGCGGCGAGCAGGGCGAGGCTGCCCGTGCCGCAGCCGAGGTCGAGCACGTCGGACGGTGCGGGCGGCAGCCAGTGCCGCATGCGCTCCGCCCAGGCCCCGCGGACCGCGGGGTCGCGGAGCCCGTGGTCGGGCTCGTCGTCGAAGGTGTCCGCGGCGGCGTCCCAGTCGATCGTCGTCATGCGTCCGATCGTGGCAGCCACCACTGACAACGGGCCGGTCGGCGAAGGGGCCTGCGTCGGGCGGCGCCGGGCCGCCATGGGCGATCGGGCTCATCGACGTGTCGCCGAAGGGCGGTTGGCCCGCAGGCACCGCCGCGCGCGGCGGGCACGGCGGCGGTTGACGAGCAGGCCGGCCAGGCAGACCGTCACCAGCAGGGCCGCGCAGCCGAACGAGGTCCAGGCGACGCGCTCCCGGGTCGGCATCAGCCACACCGCGGGCAGCAGCGCCGCGGCCGCGCCGAGCAGGGACCAGCTCACCTCACGTCCCGGCCTGCTGACGTCCAGCAGCGCGCACAGGCGTTCCGCACGCTGCGCCGCCAGGGCCGACAGCCGCGGATCGGGCACGGAACGCCCGCGGGCGGTGGCCCCGAAGAGATCCATCCGGTCCCGCCACGCGAGCCCGGCCGCGGTCCGGAGCCACTCGTCCCACCGGCTCTCCGACCAGTACCGCCGCAGGCGACGCCGTACGAGGACGAAGAAGCCGACGAGCGCCGGCCCGGCCGCGACGAGCAGCGCGGGAGAGCTCGGCGGCGACCGCCGCAGGACGACCACCGCCGCGGCGAGGACGAGCAGAACGGCGAGGAGGCGGAGCGCGGCCGCCCGGTCGAGTACGGACATGGCGCCTCCCAGGTGCGCCGGCGGCCGCTGGTGCCGCGGCCGGGGGACCCAGCGTCCTGCGGTCGGTGGGGACACCGGCAGTCCCGGGAGCTCGTCGCTTGACAGGGCACGCGAGTCGTGCACGAGCGAAACGGCTCGGACCCGGGTGTCGGAAGGACGCGGACGGGGCCGGCAGCCGGGCTCCTCCCGCGCCGCGCCACTCCCAGACCCCCGTCGACGGCCGTGCCGGGGCGCTCGGCGATGATCTGCGCATGACCGAAGCAACCGCAGTCCAGACCTATCTGCAGTTCGTCGAGCACCGGCTCACGGCCGACGGCTGCGCGCCGCGCTGGGAGCAGTGGCACGGCGCCCCCGTGCTCGTCGGCCGGCGCGCCGACTTCCGGCTGCAGTGGGCCGCCACCAAGCTGCATCTCTTCACAGCGGTCGCCGCCGCGCCGGAGATCACCGTGCCGGCCGTCGAAGCGTTCACCTGGCGCGTCCTGGACTACGCCCGCGCCAACAAGGGAGGACTGCCGGTGGGCCTGCAGACCGGCGTCGCCGCCTTCCCCGTCCTGGTGAGCGAGCGCGTCGACCCCGCGGCCATGGCCTGGGCCCAGGAACAGCAGCGCAACCGGTTCGCCTGCTTCGCCCGCCCGGTCGTGGTGGACATGTCCCAGGGTCATGTGGGCTTCTACCGGGGTACTCCGGCACTGGGACGTGTCTACGCCTCCCACATGGTCGACAAGGGCACGCGCTACTTCCAGAAGTAGCGCCGGAACTTCGGGAAGCAGCGGTGGGACCCGGCTCCCGAGCGACGGAGGCGCGACGCGCACGGCGTGACCGGCCCCGTGCCACCACACGTGCCCGCTCCGGCACGCTCCGCACCGTTCCTGAGCCCCTTCTTACCCCGCCCTTAAAGCGACCATAAGGATCGCCGTTCCCCTGCCCCAGCAGGCCGTTTCGGCGTTTCGACGGGCTAGCTTGCTGATCGCCGGGCGGGGTCCGGGCGTCGGTGCCGCTGGGGGATCGGGGGCTGCACCGCGGTGCGGGCCGGTGCCCGGGCCCCCTCCCCCTACGACGCTCTTGAAGGAGATCCTCACCATGACCGCTCGCCGCAGGGCCGCCACCGTCGCCGCGCTCGGGATCGCGCCGCTCGCGCTCACCGCGCTCGCCGCCTCGCCGGCCGTCGCGCACGGGTCGATGACGGATCCGGTGAGCCGGGTGTCCGCGTGCTATGCCGAGGGGCCGGAGAGCCCGAAGTCCGCGGCGTGCAAGGCGGCGGTCGCGGCCAGTGGCGCGCAGGCGTTCTACGACTGGAACGAGGTCAACATCGCCAACGCCGCGGGCAACCACAGGTCGCTGGTCCCGGACGGCAAGCTGTGCAGCGCGAACCGGGACAAGTACAAGGGCCTGGACCTGCCGCGCACCGACTGGCCCGCGTCGAGGCTCGCGGCCGGCAAGCACACGTTCCGCTACAAGGCCACCGCCCCGCACAAGGGCTCGTTCGAGCTGTACATCACGAAGGACGGTTACGACCCGTCCGAGCCGCTCACCTGGTCCGACCTGGAGGCACGGCCGTTCGCCGAGGTCACCGACCCGAAGCTGGTGAACGGGGAGTACGTCTTCGACGGCACGGTGCCCGCGAGGTCGGGGCGGCACCTGGTCTACTCGATCTGGCAGCGGTCGGACTCCCCCGAGGCCTTCTACACCTGCTCGGACGTGGTCTTCGGCCAGGACACCGGCGGTGGCGCGGGAGGCGACGCCCCGGCGCCGGCCGCGTCCGCCCCCTCGGACGAGCAGATCGAGGACGGTGCGGACAAGTCCACCGTCGACCACGGCGGCCACGGCGGTGACGACCACTCCGAGGCCCCGGCCGCGAACGGGCCCGCCACTCCGAAGGCGGCCGCACGGACGGAGACGGAGACGGACGGCGCCGCGGGCGCTGAGACCGCCCCCGGGGGCAACACCCCCGAGGCCGACGGCGCCGGGGAGAACCTCGCCGAGACCGGCGGTGACGGCGGCACCCCCTATCTCGCCGTGGGCGGTGCCGCGGCGCTCGCGCTCGGCGCGGCCGTGGTGTTCGCGACCGCCCGCCGCAGGTCCGGCCGCTGAGCCGGAGGCGCAGGACATGGCGGAGGTGCCGCCGCGGTGTGTCCGCGGCGGCACCTCCGCCGTTTCTGGAGCAGATGGTGCGGGCGAGCGCGGCGGGATCGCCACCGCGGCTCCGCACGGGACGGCCCGTGCGCGTGCCGGCCTTCGGTAGACCCGGCAGGCCGAGGGCCGGCCGTCAGGTCATGCGAACACCGACGCGCAGGTCGTCCGAGTGGCCCTCGCCGGATCGAGGGCGTTGGCCACCTCGTGGTACGCGATCCGGTCGAACAGCCCTATGGCCACGTGCTCCGAGAGGTCGATGGCGCACAGGTCCTGCAACGTCACGTTCTTCACGTTCGGTCCGTCGAGGAAGGCCGACCGCCACGGGGTGACCACCTCGTCGTACTTGGTGGCGATGACGGTGTACCGGACGCCTGGGACGGTGTCGCCGCCCTCGTTCAGTTTGGTGAGGAACGCGGAGCCGGCCATCTGGTCGGCCAGGCCGGGGGTCGCGGAGTCGAGCAGGTCCGCCGCGCCCGGGAAGTACTTGAGCAGGCGGGTGAGCCCGTGGAGGGTCGTGCCGTGGTTGTCGGGCGCGAGTCCGATGAGGGCGTTCACCTTGTCGGCGCCGCCGAGGAACTTGAGGTAGTGACGCGGCATCATGCCACCCTGGGAGTGACCGACGAGATCCACCTCGCCGGCTCCGGTGGCGGCGAGGACCCGGTCGACGTACGTGTCGAGCTGCTCGGCCGACTTCGCGATGGGGCCGAGGCCGTGGAAGAACGGGACGCCCGGGAGCTGGCCGTAGTCGAGCGAGAAGACGCAGTAGCCGCGCTTGACGAGGTACGGCGCGAGGGCGAGCCAGTTGTCGACGGAGTTCCCGAAGGTTCCGTGGACGAGAACCACCGGGCGGGGGTGGGCGGTCGAGGGCTTGCAGGACCAGTTGTTCCAGCCGCTCGACGGAGCGGCTGCGTGGGCGGTGGCGGCCGGCGCGAGGCCGATCGCCACCGCCAGCAGGGCGGCGGTCAGCGGTCTGAGGGCACGCTTCCAGGACAGCATCGTGCGATCTCCTTGCGGCTCAAGGGAAATGCGAGGCTGATGTGGGGATGTGGGGATTCACCCTGCGGCCCGGACCACAAGAAGGGGGTGTTCATGTCAAACGTACGCACGAGTAACCAAGCCCGGGAAGTTACGCGTCGGTAAAAACTGAATTACCGTCAAGATTCGTGATGGTGTGGTTACTCACAGAAACCCAGAGGCGGGGCTTACGCGGCGAGGGAACCCGGAATGACCGCTCGGGGGCCGAACTTGGCCCGCGCACGGTCGGCAACCGCCTCCAGCCGGCGTGCTTTGTCATCGGCGGGGTCGAAGGTGAGCTGATGCGCGGCCCGTTCGGCGGGGATCAGCCCTTCGGCGCGCAGGGCGAGGGCACGTACCCGGGCGCGCTGCAGGCCGAGCGCGTCCAGGAGCCGGTACGCGGCACCGGTGAGCGACGCGGAGTGCGCGGTCGGCTCGGTCAGGGCGCGGGTCCTGGTGGTCGTGGTGCGGTCGGCGTAGCGCACGGTGAGCGTCAGGGAACGGCACACCTGCCCCTCCCCGCGCATCCTCGCCCCCAGCTCTCCGGCGAGCGAGAGCAGCGCGCGGCGATGGCGGTCGCGGTCCAGCTCGTCCCGGGGAAAGGTGCGTTCGGCCGCGACGGAGCGGGCCGCCGCGTTGGGTACGACCCGGGCCCGGTCGACGCCGTGGGCCTTCTCGTGCACCTCTCGCCCCGTGCGCGCACCGAGGATCCGCTGGAGCACGGCGAGAGGGGCGGCGGCGACCCGGTCGACGGTGTCGAGCCCGTAGCCGCAGAGCGTGCGGGCCGTCGCGGGGCCGACGCCGTGCAGCGCGGCGACCGGGCGGCCGGCGAGGAACTCCGCCGCGTCACCCACGACCAGGGTCGTACCGGGGCCGGCCTCCCGCGCCGCCATCCTGGCGAGCAGCGGGTTGGACCCGGCCCCGATCACGCAGTCGACGCCGTACAGGGCGAGGGCCCGCACCCGGATCACCGCGGCGAGCCCGGCGACGTCCCGGCCGAAGTACCGCAGCGCGCCCCGGACATCGGCCAGCGCGCCGTCCTGACCGACCGCCTCCACCACCGGGGTGAACGCACCGAGCAGCCCGAGCAGCCCCGCGTAGGCGGCACCGTCCGGCGCCTCTCCGCCGGCACCGCGGAAACGCACGTACAGGACGGTCGACGCGTCCGGGACGGGCGCGGGCGCAGGTGGGGACGCGGACGCAGGCGCGGCCACGGGTGCATCCGCCCCGTCCGCCGCGGCGTCGCCGCGCGGAGGAAGCGCGTTTCCCCGCCGTTTCGTCATCCCGCGCTCCCCGGGCTCCGGTGCCACAACTTCCGTGCGGGTGCCGCCCCTTCACCCGCGGGGCGGAGATCGGCCCAGGCGTTCATCTCGTACCCGGTGGACATCCGGATGCGGCGGCCCCCACCGGCCGGAACGCCGACCCCACCCACGCCCCTTTCGCCGTCCCCACCGGTTCCTCCCGCACCCACCGCGGCGAGCCGCCCGGCCACCGCGTCCAGGCCGCCCGCGCGCCGGAGTTCGATCAGGTCCGCGAGGTTCCAGGCCGCGGAGCCGACCACACTGAGACTGCGCGGTCCACGGCGCTGGACGACACCGCGCACCAGCAGCAGCCAGGAGTGGAAGACGGTGTGGGCGCACGCCTCGTGGCTGTCGTCGAAGAAGGCCAGGTCGACCAGGCCCGTACCGTCGTCCAGGGTCGTGAAGACGACCCGTCGCCCCGAGCGGATCGGCGGCGTCTGGGTGGCCGCCTTGGCTCCGGCGACCAGCACCGTCGCACCGTGCTCCACCTCACGCAGCCGCTTCGCGGGGATCGCGCCGAGTTCGTCCAGGAAGACGTGGTGGTCCGCCATCAGATGGCGGGACGCGTCCATGCCGAGGACGCCCAGCTCGGCACTGAGCCGCTCGGCCTCGTTGAGGTCGGGCAGCCCGACGGACGCGGTCCTGCGGCCGCCGTCGAGCGGGAGCTGCCCGCCGTGGCCGCGGCGGGAGACCGAACTCCGCTGGGCGCGGTGCAGTTCGGCGATGTGGAGCAGCAGGTCGCGCCGGTTGGCGCCGAACTCGTCCAGCGCACCGACCTGCGCGAGCCGCTCCGCGACCGGCCGTCCGGGGCGGGCCCGCTCCCAGAAGTCCAGCAGTGAGGAATACGGCTGGGCCGCCTCGATCCGTTCCGCCTCCGCCTCGCCGATGCCGTGGACGTCGGAGAACGCCAGTCGCAGGCCCCAGGCCCCGGGCTCCCCGGCCGCCACATCGGACACCAGTTCGATGCGATGGGCGACCGCGGACCGGTTCACATCGAGCGGAAGCACCGGCACCCCCCGCCGCCGCGCGTCCGCCAACAGCAGCCGCTTCGGGTACATCCCGGGGTCGTGTGTGAGCAGCCCCGCGTAGAAGGCCGCCGGGTGGTGCGCCTTGAGCCACGCCGACTGGTACGTCGGCACGGCGAAGGCGACGGCGTGGGCCTTGCAGAAGCCGTACGAGCCGAACGCCTCGACGATCTCCCAGGTCCGCGCGATCACCTCGGCCGTGTACCCCTTCCGCTCCGCCTGCGCGGCGAACCACGTCCTGATCCGTTCCTGCGACCCGGGGTCGGAGAGCCCGCGCCGCACCCGGTCGGCCTCGTCCCGGCCGCAGCCGGTCATGATGTCCACCATCTCGATGATCTGCTCGTGGAAGACGACGACGCCGTACGTCTCCGCCAGCGGCCCGGCCAGATCGGGGTGCGGGAAGCGGACCGGCGCCCTCCCGTGCCGCGCCTCGATGAACGGCCGCACCATGTCCGCCGCGACCGGCCCCGGCCGGAACAGCGAGATGTCGACGACCAGGTCGTGGAAGCCCTCGGGCTGCAGTCGGCCGACGAGATCGCGCTGGCCCGGCGACTCGATCTGGAAGCAGCCCAGCGTCTCGGCGGAGCGGATGAGCCGGTACGTCTCCGGGTCGCCGGGCGGCACCTGGCCGGCGTCGTCCAGATCGATCCGCCGACCCGTCGCCCGCTCGATCTCGGTGACGGCGTGCGCCATCGCGGACTGCATCCGCACGCCGAGCACATCGAGTTTGAGCAGCCCGAGGTCCTCGACGTCCTCCTTGTCGAACTGCGACATCGGGAAGGGGGACCCTCCCGTGCCCGAAGAGCCGTGGGGGACCTCGCCGCTGGTCGGCACCACGGGGGTGCGCCGCAGCAGCGAGGAGTCGGAGATGAGCACCCCGCACGGATGCATGGCGACACCGCGCGGCAGCGCGTCCAGTTGCTCGACCAGTTCCCAGAGCCTGCCGTGGCGGTCCTTCCGCCGGGCCACGTCGCGCAGTTCGGGCAGCTCTTCCATGGCCGCGCGGGCGTCGCGGGCGCGGATGTGCGGGAACGCCTTGGCCAGCCGGTCGATCTCGGCCGGGTCCATGCTCAGCGCGGCGCCCACGTCCCGGATCGCGTGCCGCACCCGATAGGTCTCGGGCATGGCGACGGCGGCGACCCGCTCCCTGCCGAAGCGGTCGAGGATCGCGCGGTAGACCTCCAGCCGGCGGGCGGACTCGACGTCGATGTCGATGTCGGGCAGCGCGAACCGGCGCTTGGACAGGAAGCGCTCCATCAGCAGGTGCTGCTCGACCGGGTCGGCGTGCGCGATGCCGAGGAGATGGTTCACGAGGGATCCGGCGCCGGAGCCGCGGGCCGCGACCCGGATGCCCATCCCCCTTACGTCGTCAACGACCTGAGCCACCGTCAGGAAGTAGGTCGCGTTGCCGTGGAAGGCGATGACATCCAGCTCGGAATGCATCCGCTCCCAGTATGCGCGGGCCCGTGCCGGCGGCAGCCGGTCGTAGCCGCGCAGCACCATCCCGGCGGCCGCGCGGGAGGCGAGGACCCGCTGGGCGCCGCGCCCTGCGGCGCCCACGAGATGCGGCTCCGGGTAGTAGGCGTAGCCCATCCCCAGGTCCCGCTCGGGGTCGACGCGGCATTCGGCGGCGGTCTCCTCGGTGACGGCGAGCAGCCGGTGCGCGGCGTCGCGGCGCCAACCGGCCGCCTCGGCGATCCGCTCGGCCGCGCGGGCCATGTCGCCGGCGCCCTTGAGCCAGCGCTCGCCGCCGTCCAGCCCTCGGGCGGGGTCGACGGGGACGAGCCGGCGGGCCGCGTCGAGGACGTCGGCGACGGAGCCCTGGCCGGGATCGGCGTACCGCACGGCGTTGCTGAGGACGGCCCGCACCCCCTGCTCTGCGGCGAAGCCCGCGGTACGGGCGGCGAGACGGAGCGAGCCGGGGCCCGTGCCCTCGGTTCCGTGGTGCACCACCTCGAGACGGAGCGCGTCGCCGTACCGCTCCCGCCAGGGCGCGAGCAGCGGGGCGGCCAGGTCGGGGCGACCCGCGGCGAGGGCCCTGCCCACCTCGGAGGCCGGGCCGAGCAGCACGGTGAGCCCGTCGGCACCGGAAGCCCCGACTCCGACTCCGGCCCCGGAAGCTCCGGCTCCGGAAAGGGCGTCCCAGTCGAGGACCGGGCGGCCGTCGGCCGTGTGGGCCGCGGTGATCAGCCGGCAGAGCTCCGCCCACCCCGCGACCCCGTCACGGGCGAGGAAGGTGACCCGGGGCGCGGACTCGTCGATGAAGGCGCCGCCCCGGACCGGGGTGCGCCGGCGTTCGGCGCGGGCGGCCGGGCCCCCGGCACCTGCGGCCCGTTCGCGCACGGCGAGCTCGGCCCCGAAGATCGGCCGGACTCCCGCCCGGGCGCAGGCCTTGGCGAAGCGGACCGCACCGGCGACGGTGTCGCGGTCGGTCAGGGCGAGTGCGCCCATGCCCCGCTCGGCGGCGCGCTCGGCCAGCCGCTCCGGGTGCGAGGCCCCGTACCGCACGGAGAAACCGGACACGGTGTGCAGATGCGTGAAACCGGGCACCCGCACCTCCTGGATCAATCCGCTCTCACCTCCCCCTCGCCTCCACCATAGACCAAATTTCGAACATTCGTACGACCCCCATGGGGGTGGGCCCGGCTACGATCCGGGACCATGATCCGTACGGCTCCCCCGAGCCCGGTGGACGTGGAAACGCAGTTCCCCGAGGTCGCCGCGTACCGCAAGGAGGCGATACGGCTGCGCCCGCACGCCGGGCGCCCGGCGTGCCGAACAGCTCGGTGGGCGGGCCCCTGTTCCGGCCGGCCGGGGAGCCCTGGCCGCACTGCCACGACGACCACCCGGACACCGACCGCCCACCCGGGCCGGCGCGCCGGAGCCTCCGGAACGCGCGAACCCGCGCCTTCGGGCGAATGAAGGCCCGTGCGCGTTGGCCTCGCGCCCGCCGGTGGTACCAGTCCGGGCAATGCCCACACGATCCACCCGCCCCCGCCCCCGGCGCCGGATCCGCGCGGCGCGCGGTGACGCCCGCCCGGCGCCCGGCCCGCCCGCCGCGGCCGAGCCGCCGGTGGCACCCGTCCTGCGGACGGCCGCCGCCTACGCCTGGCGACTGCTGGTGGTCGGCACCCTCGTGTACGCCGTCTTCTCGGTCCTCGGGCGGTTCCACGAGATCGGCGTGGCCGTCTTCCTCGGTCTCGTCGGCACCGCGATGCTCCGGCCGGTGGTCGATCTGCTGACCCGCCGGCTGCCGCGGCCCCTCGCCGTGACCATCGCGCTGATCGGCAGCATCGCCCTCGCCCTCGGCGTGCTGGCCCTGGTGGCGGAGACCGTGGCCGGTGAGCGGACCGTGCTGCAGCACGAGTTCGGCGCCGGGATCGAGAGGATCGAGCGCTGGCTGGAGCAGCCGCCGTTCCGGCTGAACCCGGAGGCGCTCAACGATCTCCAGTCACGGATCGGCCGGTTCCTCTCCAGCCACCGCTCCACAGTGATCAGTACGGCCCTCAGCGGCGCGGGCCGGCTGGTGGAGGTGCTGACGACACTGGCGCTCGGGCTGTTCTGCGCGGTGTTCTTCCTGCACTCCGGCGACCGGCACTGGCACTGGTTCTGCGCCCAGCTGCCGCTCTCCGCGCGGGACCGGGTGTCGGTGGCGGGCCGTGCGGGGTGGCGCACCTTCACCGGTTACACGCACGGCATCGTGCTGGTGGCGGCGACCAACGCGGTCCTGGTCGGCGTGGCGCTGTACGCGCTCGGCGTGCCGCTCGCCGTGCCGCTGGCGCTGCTGGAGTTCTTCGCCGCGTTCATCCCGCTCATCGGCTCGCCCATCGCGCTCGCCGTCGCCGCGGTCGTGGCGCTGGCGTCCCAGGGCCCGGTCATCGCCGCCGTCGTCGCCGCACTGATCGTGGTCATCGGCCAGATCGAGGGGCATGTGCTGCATCCGATCGTGCTGAGCTGGGCCGTACGGCTGCATCCCCTCGTCGTGGCACTCTCGGTCGTCGCGGGGGCGATCGCCGCCGGGGTGATCGGAGCGGTGGTGGCCGTACCGCTCGTGTCGGTCGTCTGGTCGGTGCGCCAGGCGCTGCGCGCGCGCAACGGCCAGGGCCCGGCCCGCCCCTGAGGGTACGGACCGGGCCCCGGGCTGCCGTGCCAGGTGATGCTCCGTGAGAGGTCGCTCCGCCGGGCGGAGCCCGTCCGCAGGCCGCTCTGCCGGACGCGCTCCGGCAAGAAGGGCTGCCTCTGCGGGTTGGTGCTCAGCCGGACGGCGCCCGCCAGTGGCGCCGTGACCGTCGGGGTCGGCCGATCGGCACCTGTCAGTGGCGCCGTACCGGTCCGGTCAGCCGATCTCGGCGCCGAGCACCTGCAGCGCCTCCGTCACCGGCTGGAAGAACGTCTCGCCGCCCGCGGAGCAGTCGCCGCTGCCGCCGGAGGTCAGACCGATCGCGGCGTCACCGGCGAAGAGCGAACCGCCGCTGTCGCCGGGCTCGGCGCAGACGTTCGTCTGGATGAGGCCGTTGACGATCTGACCGTTGCCGTAGTTCACGGTGGCGTCGAGGCCGGTGACCTCGCCGTCGTGGACCTGGGTGGTCGAACCGCTGCGGGTCACCTGCATACCGACGGTCGCGTCGCCCGCCTCGGTGATCTGCTGCGTGCTGCCGTCGTAGAGGTTGACCTCGCTCGGGTGAGCGGTGTCACCGCTGTACTTGACGAGCGCGAAGTCGTTCTCGGGGAACTGCGAGTCGACCATGCTGCCGATCGCGGCGCCGCCCGCGGAGTCCGACCACTCGCTGCCGGTCTCACCGCAGTGCCCGGCCGTGATGAAGTGCGGGGCGCCGTCCTTGACGACGTTGAACCCGAGCGAACAGCGGCCGCCGCCGCTGTGGATGGCGTCGCCGCCGGCGACGAAGGGCCTGAACTCCCCGGCCGTCTTCCTCAGCTCCGCCTTCGACCCGAGGCCCTTCACGACCGCCTGGAGCTTCGTCAGGTCCGCGCCCTCGACCGTGCGGTCGGCCGTGACGACCACCTTGTTGGTCACCGGGTCGGTGGCCCACGAGGTGCCCGGGATGGTGGCCCGTTCTGTGAGGGTCTGCCGGGCGGTCTTCAGCTCGGCCAGCGAGTTCTCGACGACTCTCGCCTTGCCTCCGGCCTCGCGGACGGCGGCCGCCGCCGCCTCGTCCACCACGTTCATCACGAGGGCCTTGGCCTCGGCGTCGTAGTAGGCGCCGGCCGCGTCGCCGCCCAGGCTCTTGTTGAGCGTCGAGGCGAGGTTTCCGGCCGCCGACGCGGAGAGCGTCTTCACCGTGACCGCGGGCGCGTCCTCGCTGGCGTTCGCAGTCTGGAAGGTGACGCCGGCCGCGACGAGAGCGGCGACGGCTCCACCTGCCATCGCCGCGCGCCTCTTGGGTATGCGTCGGTGCTTCACGTAGGACCTCCTGTGGGGGGCCGTGAACGGGCAAGTGGGGTGCCCGGACACGGAGGATTGGGCGCCCACTATTCCGATACGCGCTGGTAGCACACAAGGTCGACTTCAGGACGCGCACACGACGCCGACAATGCGCCCTCTGCTTCTTCACGACCCCCGGGTCCGTACAGGTCGGTTCCGTTTGCGAACACCCGCCGCTACCGGCCCATAGGCGGCACGTAAGGACTAGTCCTGTCCGGATCCCCACGCCGAACGGGCTCATTGGCGACTTACGCCGGCCTCGCCCCGACGGGTAATCATCAAGGGGGCAGGGAATGCCAGGACAGTATTGCTGTACATGGCACATGTGCACGGCACTTACGGAATGTGCGGCAATGTTCTGATCCACGCAGGCCCACGACGAAGGAGGCTGCGGGTGCGACGTCGGGTGCACGCGTCGGACGGGCGGCGTCTGATGGTGGAGCGCCTGGGGGACCCGCGGGGCAGACCGGTCTTCCTGCTGCACGGCACCCCGGGCAGCCGCCTCGGACCGGCACCGCGCGGCATGGTGCTGTACCAGCGCGGAATGCAGCTGATCGCCCACGACCGGCCGGGATACGGCGGTTCCGACCGGCTGGCCGGCCGCAGTGTGGCGGACGTGGCCCAGGACGTACGGGCGATCGCCGACGCGCTGGGGCTCGACAGGTTCGCCGTGGTGGGCCGCTCGGGCGGCGCACCGCACGCCCTGGCCTGTGCGGCGCTGCTGCCCGAACGCGTCACCAGGGCCGCCGCGCTGGTGACGCTCGCACCGCGGGACGCGGACGGCCTGGACTGGTTCGAGGGCATGGCCGCGTCGAACGTGCTCGAGTACACGACGGCCTCCGTCGACCCGGACGGGCTCACGGCGCGCTTCATCATGCGCTCGGCGGAGATCCGGCGCGACCCGGTCCGGCTCCTCGACGATCTGCGCAGGGAGCTCACCGACTCGGACCGGATGGTCGTCGCGGACGCCGGCGTACGGTCGATGCTGCTGCGCAACTACCAGGAGGCGCTGCGCACTTCGGCGTACGGCTGGATCGACGACGCCCTTGCCTTCTGCAGCCCCTGGGGTTTCGATCCCGCCGGCATCACCGCGCCCGTGCTCCTGTGGCACGGCGAGAAGGACGTCTTCTCGCCGGTCGGCCACTCCCGCTGGCTGGCGCAGCGCATTCCCGGGGTGACGGCCGTGCTGGAACCGGCGGCCGCCCACTTCGACGCGCTGCACGCGCTTCCCCGGATCCTCACCTGGCTACTGGAGGACCGCCCGGGGGTCCCCGGGGCGTGAGCCGGCCGGAGCGCCCACCGGGGAGCGCCCACCGGGCACGGCACGGCCGCGAGGGCCCGACGGCGGAGGCCGCCCAGCGTCGCGAGCCGGCCTGCGGCCGGCGCCTTCCTGACCGTTCGGGGCCCGCCACCCCGTGCAGGGGCGGGCCCCGAACGGTCAGACGGCCAGCGGCTCCAGGTCGCGGTGGGTCCTGCGCTCGTCACGGGCGATCCGGGTCAGCGCGTGCTCCTCGCCCAGCAGCCGCGCGAGTTCCTCCGCCGTCTCCGTCCGCAGGGCCGCCGCCTCGTCCTTGCGGCCCAGCCCGCCGAGGGTGACGGCGATGTTGGAGGAGACCGCGAGGACCTCGGGGTGGTGGACGCCGAGGACCTCGCGCAGCTTCGACACCGCCCGCCGCTCGGTCTCCAGCGCCGACTCCAGCTCGCCCAGGTCGGCACGTGCGTTGGCGAGGTTGACGGTGCAGAACAGCGTGTGCGGATGCGCCGAGCCGAGGACGTCGGTCATCCGGCGGACGGCGGCGACGAGCAGCCGCTCCGCGGTCTCCGGGTCGCCGCAGCCCCACTGGTAGATGCCGAGGTTGTTGATCGCGGCGAGGGTGTAGGGGTGCTTCTCGCCCGGCACCTTCGTGTACTGGTCGACGACCTCCTGGGCGAGGTCCCGGGCCGCGACCGGCTCCCCGGCCGCGAACAGGTCGGCCGCCAGGTTCAGATCACAGGCGAGCGAGTCCGGGTTGGCCGAGGTGTACTTGGCGCGGTAGCGGTTGCGGGTGGCCGTCGTCAGCCGGCGGGCGTCCTCCAGCCGGCCGGCCCGCCGCAGGGAGACGGCGAGGCTCTTGCCCGCGGCGAGGGTGCCGGGGAAGGCACGGCCGAGGGTCTGCTTGTAGCTCTCGTAGGTGCGGCCGAGCAGGCTGACGGAGTCCTCGTACCGGCCGACCTCGCGCAGGTCGCGGGCGAGTGAGGTGGCCGAGGAGAGCGTGTACGGGTGGTCGGGGCCGAGCACCTCGGTACGGCGGTCGAAGACGTCCTGGTCGATCTCGCGGGCCCGTGCGTACTGGCCGACCATGCGCAGGTTCAGCGCCAGGTTGTTGGCGGCGGCCAGGGTGCGCGGATGGGACTCGTGGAAGATCTGGCTGAACCCCTCGTGCGCCTCGGTGGCCAGCTCCATCGCCTTGCCGTACTGGCCGAGCGTGCCGAGGTCCATCGCCAGACCGCTGGTGGTCATGTACGTGTGCGGGTGGGACGGGCCGAGCACGGCGCGCTGACGTTCCAGGGTGACCTCGTCCAGCTCCCTGGCCTCCATGTAACGGCCCTGCGAGCGGAAGATGTTGGAGAGGTGGAAACGCAGGTACAGGTACTGCAGGTCGTCGTTGCCGAGCATCTCCCGCCAGGCTTCGCGCAGATCGTCGCCGAGGGCTCCGGCGGCCTGCCAGTCGCCGCGCTTCCAGAGGTAGCGCACCCGGTCGATGAGGAGCCGGCGGGTCTCCGGCTCCTTGCAGTAGCGGGCCTCGGAGGGGCCGAGGTGCGGCCAGATGGTGTTGAACCGCGTCCAGGTCTCGGGGTTGTCGATCGGCTCGTCGTCGTCGGGGCGGGCGCCGGCGAGGATGCGGTGGACCGCGTGCCGGGCGTCCCGCTGCTCCTCGTCGCTGAGCTGGGCCCGGATGACGGCCTGGACCAGCCGGTGCACCTGGATGGAGTTGGACACCTGGTCGACCTTGGCGAGGGCGAACCGGCCGATCTCGCGGATGACGCGGCCGAGTACGAGCTTCTCCTGGAGGGAGGGGTCGTACGGCTTGAGCGCCTCGATCATCTCCTTGCTGTAGAGGAGGTTCGCGGAGATCGGCTCGGGGGCGAAGAAGGCGCAGAGCTGGAGCAGCCGCACGGCGGCCGGGGAGCGCTCCTTGAGGCGTTCGATGGAGACGTTCCACGTCGCGGCGACCGGCTCCGGGTAGCCGGCGGGCTGGTTGAGCGCGAGGACGCTGGGCGCCTGCCGGCCGAGCTGCTCCAGATAGGCGGCGACGGGTGTGGCGGTCTCGGCGATCCAGGCCGCGGCCTGCTCGACGGCGAGCGGCAGATCGCCGACGGCGGCGGCGACCTGATCGGCGTCCTGCGGGGTGAGCCCGGGGGCTCGGCGCTGGAGGTGCTCGACGGACTCCTCGCGCAGGAAGACGTCGACCGGAAGGGCGTCGCCGTACTGGGACCAGGTCTGGTTCCGGGAGGTGACGAGGATGTGGCCGCCGGTCGGGAAGAACCGCTTCAGCTGCTCCGGGTCGTCGGCGTTGTCGAAGACCAGCAGCCAGCGGGAGGTCGGTACGCCGCGCCTGAGCAGGTCGACCGCCTCCTGGGAGGCGGCGGCCATGTCCTCGCCGCCCTGGGCGCCGAGCCGGGTGGCGAGTTCGGCGAGCCCGGCGACGACGTCGTCGGTCTGCTCGGAGGAGATCCACCACACCAGGTCGTAGTCGGCCATGAAGCGGTGCACGTACTCCAGCGCCACCTGGGTCTTGCCGACGCCGCCGAGGCCGTACAGGGTCTGCGGCTGCGGCAGCACGACGGCCATGCCGCCGCCGAGCTGGTCGCGCATCCGCTCCAGGACGACGGACCGGCCGGTGAAGCCGGGGTTGCGGGCGGGCGCGTTCCAGATCTTGGGGACGGTGCCGGGGAACCGCGGACCGGGCGCGACCCCGTCGGTGAGCTGGACCGGGCGGTCGAGCGCGCGCAGCAGTGCGCTGGTGGCGTGCACCTCGTCGAGGCGGAAGAGGTCGACGGGGTTGCGGTCGATGTAGGGGGTGGTGAGGCGTACGTCGCCGACGCGCAGCGGCAGCAGATGGCGGCCGCGGCCGCCGCCCGGGTCCTCGGCCGCGGCCCGCTCCCACACCTCCACGGCGCGGGCGGACTTGAGGTAGGCGCTGGAGAGGAGGACGACGGTGCGGGCGGCGTTCTCGGGGGCGAGGACGGCGGAGCCGTCCTCGGGCGGTTCCGCGGAGACGTCGCGCGGGACGACCCGGAAACCGGCGCGGGTGAGGACGGACTCGATCCAGTCGGCCCACATGCGGTTCTCGGCGACGTAGCTGAGGAACAGGTCGGCGGGCAGCGCGGGGCGGCGCCGGGTGAAGGCGTCCCTGATCCGGAGCCTGGTCTCCTCGCCGACGGTGGGCATGGCGGTGATCTCCCCTTCGGTGACGACGGCCGTGAGCCGTTCGAAGGCGGAGAGCAGGGAGTTGGTGAGTCCGGCCTCGTCGCCGAAGGTGGCGAGGGTCTCCTCGTAGGCGTAGTAGGGGCGGTACGGGATCTCCACCGCGCCCCAGTAGGAGGTGAGTTCGTCGCCGGCGAGCCCGGTGGGGAAGCGGTCGAACTTCAGCCGGGCGAGAGCCCGTCCGGCGTCGGCCTTCTCCTTCTCGCCCTCGTCGATGCGCATGGGGACGGGGAGGACGCGGATACCGCGGCCGCCGTAGCGCTCGTCGATCTGGCGGGCGACGGCGGCGGCGCCGTCGATGGACTGGTCGCTGAGGGTGAAGCAGTCGACGAGGACGTCCGGGAGGTGGACGGTGCAGATGTCGGCGATGTCGCTGAGACCGGTGCGGCTGTCGATGAGGACGTAGTCGTAGTTGGCCTTCATGTCGTCGCGCAGGGCGTCGAAGAAGTGCCCGCCGCCCAGCCGGTCGTAGAAGTTGTCCCAGTCGAAGGTCGAGACGGTCGCCGAGTACTCGCGGTTCTGCTTGCCCGCGGAGACGAAGTCGAGGGTGCCGCCCTCGGGGAACTCCCAGCCGAGGTTCTCGGGGGTGAGGGAGACGGCGTGCGGCTGGATGCGGGCGTAGTCCCGGTGCCAGTCGTCGGGACGCTGCACGGGGCTCGTCGCGGCCCAGGCGTACTCGGTGATCAGATCGATGACACCGGTGGTGGCGCCGAGCGTGGACGGGTCGAGGAAGGGGTGGAAGAAGCGGTGCAGGCCGGGGGCTTCCAGATCCCAGTCGACGGCGAGGACCCGCTTGCCGTTGGCGGCGAGTATCCAGGCGGTGTTGGCCATGGCCATCGTCCGCCCGGTGCCTCCCTTGTACGAGTAGAACGTGACGATGCGTCCGTCACGACTGGCTGTCATCCGTGTCCTCCGCATCCGGCGCGTGGTCGAGCGTGTCGGGGATGTAGTGCGTGGTGGCGTACTCGGCCGCCATGGGGCCGCGCAGCCTCGGACGTTCGGTGTGGCTGCCGCCGGCGGGCGGATAGACCTGGGCGTGGCGCAGGTACTGCTGGGCGGCCGCCTCCACGACCTGGGGGAGGATCTGGCCGAAGGCCTCCATGCTCGGTACGCCGCGGGCGGCGGCGCGGCAGGCGGCGCGGCCCTGGCTGAGCTTGGTCGGCAGGGTCTGTTCGAGCTTGGCGCTGAGCTCGTTCTCGGCGCCGCGGCTCTGGTGGTCGTCGCGGTTCCAGGGGACGACGACGCTGACCCAGGGCCGGTTCTCGGCGTCGAAGGCGGCGAGCCGCTCGCGCCTCTCGTCGTCCTCCAGGGCCCAGCGGTCGATGATCAGCAGCTCCGGCCTGGTCGGAGGCTGCTTGCTGTCGAGCGGTGTGCTGTCGTGGTCGAACGAGGCGATGGTGGCCTGGTAGTTGAGGGTCCGCACCAGATCGCGGGCGACGTAGGCGAGCGGCCGGTGCGCCTCCGGGTAGTAAGGGTTCCAGTCCTGCGGCATGTCGCCGTAGTACTCGGGGCCGCGTCCCGGGGGCAGGTCGTGCCGGGTCGGGGCGGCCACGGTCAGCTGGATGGGCCGGGGGCCGGTGCTGCGCGGCCTGGTCGGGTCGGGGGCGCCGAAGGCGCTGGGGGCCTGCCGGTAGTCGAGCGGTCGGCTGGGCCCCACCCCGGTGGTGTCCGCGACGCTGACGATGCGTTTGGCGAGTTCGTAGACAGCCCGCTCGTACTCCTCGGCGAATATCCGGAGTTTGATCAGCCCGTAGAGCCCGTCGGTGACGTAGCGGTCACCGAAGGCGCGGTGGTTGAACTGCAACCGCTCGGCGGGGCCGGGCAGTTGCTCGGGCGGCACCGGCACCCACAGCGCGGGCACGATGGCCTCGGCGAGCCGGTTGCTCTTGGCCTGGTGGTAGATCTCCCGCTGGGCGAAGGCGTACCACTCCTTGCCGCACATCTCGCTGGCGAAGTAGCGGGGGGAGAAGAGCGGCACGAAGACCCGGCAGGTGGCGAGGACGTCGGCGAGCCGCTCGGACCACCCCTCGCCGGAGCGTATCTCCCGGTCCATGAATCCCGCTCGGGCCCCGGCGGGGAGATCGGTCATGGCCATCACATGGCCGCACAGATCCCGGAAGAGACGTTCGACCCACATGTCGGGGTCCGGCCCGCCCGCCCCGTACCTCGGTGTGTGCGCATAGCTCAAGAAGAAGTACGGCCGATGGTCCGCCGCTCGCTGCTGCGATGACGCGTGCACACGACCCCCGTCCTGTATGAACACCCGCACTCCATGGTGAATGAGGTGCGAGCGGACCAATCATTCCGGAGCAGGTCTTGCTCCATCACCTGGTCGTTCGGTCAATCAACACCGCTTTTCGGACATCCATGCCACTGCATGGTCCACCGCGTCGGTGATCGAGAACAAGGATGCGGTCGTTCCTCCCAGTTGTCCCTTCTGTTCGAGATTCCAGGAGAAGGCGGCTCCGACGGCGTCGAAATCGCCGTCGTCGAGTTGGACGTCCCGGTATTCCGTCCATTCCGGGCCGTGCGCCCCGCGCACCACACAGGCGTACCGGCGCAGCGGCGCACCGATTCGGTACTCCGCCAGGTGGAAGGCGGTGCAGACGGAGAAACCCACATTGATCATCAATACCCGCGCCCCGGCCCGGTAGAGCGCCCCGAGCGGGGACTCCTCGCCGAGGTGGCAGGTGAGCGGGTGCCGGGAGAGGAGTTCCCCGGCCCTGCGGCCGAGCGCGGCGAACGACGTCTGAGGGTGGGCGCTGCGCACCGCGCCCCGGGTGGTCCGTACGCACTCGGCCAACCGGCCCATCCCGGCGCTCGGTGTGGTGGCCGGGTCGTAGGCGGGCATCGTGGCCCGGAAGGCCGCCGCCTGAGTGGGTGTCATCCCCGCCACTCGCCGCAGATGGGCGGCGGACGTGTCGGAGTTCTCGGCGGTGAAGGCGGGGACCACGAGCGTGCCCTCCGCACCGAGCGTCCGCAGCAGTGCGTCGCGGAGTTGCGGGGCGTCCAGGCCCGTGCCGCCGAGCCCCGCGTGGACGAGGACCGTCTCCCCCGTCCGTAACCCGAGTTCCGTCAGCTGCCGCGCGAGCCCGTCGCGCTCATCGACTGTGCCGGTCACGGTCCGCCTCTTCCCACAGCAGCGCCAGCAGACGCTTTCCGCCGACGGTGAGTTCCGCGGCGCGGCCCAGGGTGTCCAGCGCCCGCAGGGCGGCCTCCGCGCCGTCCGGGTCGAAGGCGCGGAGCCCGGTCCGTTCGTACGCTCCCGCGAGCAGTTCGGACACCGGGACCGGTGCCTCCTGCCACGGTGCCGGGTGGGCCCACAGGCCGTCGTCGGCGTAGAGGTCGGTGACCTCCAGCAGGGCCCGGAGGCGCGTCCGGCGCCAGCCGCGCAGCAGCAGGGGAGCCAACTCCCCGGCCCCGGCCCGCAGTGGGACGCCCAGGGCGCCGAGTGCGTGCCGTCCGGCCGAGGGCCGGGAGCCGTCGACGGGGGTCAGTGTGGTGAGCGATGCGGCGGCGGCCGCGGCCTGTTCGGGCACACGGGCACGCAGCAGGCCCCAGGCGCGCGCCAGCCGGTCCGTCCAGTCGGCCGCCTCGCCGTGACCGAGCCGGGGCAGCGCGCAGGCGTCGAAGCAGTCACGGTACGGGTCGAGGTCGTCGATCGCGAGGTCGGGCGCCCCGTCGCGGCCGAGCCGGCGGACGGGCCGCCAGCCGGCGCCCGGTTCGTCGGGCCGGGGGATGCGCCGCTCGCCGTCACCGGTCCGTACGACGAGGCCCTTCTCGACGGGCCGCACCTCAGCCGTGCCGCGCGGTTCCGCCCCGGTGAGGCGGAGTTCGCCGAGCGTGGGCAGCAGCAGCGTCCCGCCCTCGTACGGGACCGGCACGGGGAGGTCGAGGCCGCCGCGGACGACGGCGGCGGCCACCGACGACGCCAGCCTGGCGGCCGGCGACAGCACGGCGCCGGGCACGCCCTCGTGCAGCGCGTCGAGGGCGCCGAGGAGCCAGCCGCGCGTGTACGGGTGGGTCAGCACGGCGTCGAGCACACCGGGACGCCGGTCGACGGCGCCGGCCAGTTCCCAGGCGCGGGCCCACTGCTCGCCGCCGCGCCCGTCAAGCTCCCTGTGCAGGTCGGCGAGGAGCAGCCGCGTCAGCTCGTGCTGTTCGGTCCGCAACTCCCCGTCGTCGGTGACCGCGGCGGGCACCGACAGCGCGGCGGTGCGGTGCTCGATACCGCGGACGAGGGCCTCGAGGTCCGTGCAGTAGACGGAGGTGTTGTCGAAGCCGGTGCCGGAGCGGTGGCGGTGGCTGTAGAGGCCACCGCCGCACGAGCGGACGACGGGGCACTCGCGGCAGGTGTCGCAGACGCCGGCGAGGCCGAGCTGCCGGGCCCGGACGCCCGGGTGGGCGGCGACCTCGTCGAGGGTGTGGGCGAAGACGTCGAAGCCGGTGGCCGCCGCACCCTCGTAGGCGGTCTTGAGCGAGTCGACCTGCTCCAGGGTGCCGTCGGTCTCCACCACGACGAGGTCGGTGGGGGTGAGCCCGAGCGACTCGGTGAGCCCGGGGCCCCCGGAGAGGGTGGAGAGGACCGAGGCGAAGAGCCGCACCGGTACCCGGCGGCCCTGCCGGTCCCAGCGGTCGAAGACGGCGAGGAGCCAGTCCGCGTAGGCGGTCGGAGAGCCGTCGGGCCGGGGCGGTGGCTCGTCCCAGGTGGCGTGCGGCAGCAGGAAGTCGATGCGCGGGGGGTCGAGCTCCGTCAGTGCGTCGAGCACGGCGACCGGGTCGTTGGCGACGTCGACGGTGCACAGGAGGCCGAGGTTGAGATGGCGCCAGCGGTCCGTGCTCAGCAGTCGGACGGCCTTCAGGACGAGGGGGTGGCTGCTGCGCCCGTCCGCGAAGCGGCGGTGGCGGTCGTTGGCGGTCCTGTCGCCGTCGAGGGAGATGCCGACCTTGACGCCGAACTCGTCGAAGAGTTCCAGATAGCGGGGGCCCAGTTGGAGGCCATTGGTGTGAATGCGCAGGTCGAGGGCGGCGACACCGTCGAGGGCCTTGGTGAGTTCCTCACAGACCCGGCGTAACCGGGTGGGGCCGGCGAGCAGAGGCTCCCCTCCGTGCAGGATCACTGACACGGAGGGCAGGGCATGTTTCTTCGCATGCTCGGCCAGTCGCAGAGCTGTCCAGAAAATCGCCTCGTCAGAGATTGTCTTCGGGCGGGTGCGCCAGCTCTGATCAGCGTGTTCGTAGATATAGCAGTGGTCGCAAGCAAGATCACATCTGCTGTGGACCTTCAATACGATCTCGCGGAACGGGACCACGGGTCGGGTCATTCCGCCAGTCTAGGGCAGCCCGCCCGTCGTACGGACGGCCTGGAACCGGACTAGAGCGCGGAGTTGAACGTGGACATCCGTACGGAACGGTCGGCGCCGGCGGGACGCACGCGACCCAGCTTCCTGGCCGCCTCGGCGTCACGAACGTCGATCTCGGTGAGAGGCACCCGATCCTTCTTCACAGGAGCAAAGGTGACTGAAGTCTGGAGGGTCACGACGGCCGTCCTAGGTCATGTTGTGCTAATGGGGGAACACCGGGCACCGTTGCAGTGTCGGCGGCACGACTTTACTCTCATGGCCACCCGCAGCAACTCGGCACGGAGGGCTGAAACGAAAGCGTTGCGCGAGTATGCCCCACTCCGAACGGAACAAGCCATTCCATCGAACGAGTGAAGCCAAAATCCGCAGAGGGGGGCACGTATGACCGGCATTCCCGGCCATCTGCAAAGCATGGTCTTTCGAAATTCCGATCTGCCGGCGCTGTTCCACCACGCGGACGAGACGGCCGTCGACCGGCAGCGGGAGTCGGTCAAGGGCACCCGGCTGCAACTGCTCCTCCTGGTCCTGGGCTCGGTGTTCGCGGCGCTGCCCTGGCGCGGGAGGATCGGCGACTCCTTCCAGCTCATGGGCCTGCTCAGCGCGTCGGCGTACGCCTGGGTGCTCGTCGTCAGCTTTCGCGGGACACGCCGCCGGGCGAAGTCCCACTGGCAACTCAACCGCTCCGCAGCGGAGTTCATCCGGTCCATGTGCTGGCGCTATGCGGTGCACGGGGCACCGTTCGACTCCGACTCCCCCGATCCGGAGGGGCTGTTCACGACCCGGCTGGAGGAGGGTCTCCGTGAACTGCGCAAGGTCGGCTGGGTGGATCCTCGGGAGAACGGCGGGAGCGTGGCCTCCGGCGAGCTGATCACCACGCCGATGCGTCTGCTGCGGGAGAAGGTCTTCAGCGTACGCAAGGAGACGTATGTGAGGGACCGGCTGATCGAGCAGCGCAACTGGTACCACCGGCGTGCGGAGATCTCCCGGCGCGCCACCGCGCTGTGGACGGTGACGATCGGTCTGCTCACCGCGCTCGCCCTGCTGTTCGGGGTACTGCGCACGTTCTCCGTCACTGACTCGACCGAGCCGGTACCGCTGCTGTCGGCGGCGGCCGCGGCGTGCCTGGCGTGGAGCGAGATCCGTCGCCACCAGCCGCTGATCGCGGCGCACTCCCTGGTGGAGGAGGACCTGGCCGCGATCCACATCGCGATGGAGACCTCGGTGACGGAGGAGCAGTGGCCGTCGGCGGTGTACGAGACCGAGCGGATCGTCTCGCCCCAGCACACCGACTGGCTGGTGCAGCACCGGAGTTGACGGAGGCCGCGGAGGCACGAGGGCCGACCGAGCGGATGAACCCGAGGCCCGCACCGGACGCGGAACATCGGAATGAGGGGCTGTCCCGGGTGCGGTGAGCGGCCCGGTGCCGGACCGCGCGGCCGCCCTTCACCGCACCGGGTACGCGTGTCAGTCCCGCTCGACCCCGTCGCACCACACCACCGTCACCGGCGTGCCGCGCTCTCGCGCGTACCGGACGATGTCGCCGGTGCCGCCGAGGCCGCGGGCGGGCCGGCCGTCCCAGACGGCGAGGAGCCGGTCGCAGTTGTCGGCGATGTAGGCACCGGCCGCGTAGTACGCCTCGTCCGTGGAGTGAGGGAACGCCAGCCGGACCTCCTGGCTGGCCCGGCACCGGAGCCGCCGGTAGCAGGCCAGGGCACCGGGGTCGCCGAAGCCGTCCTCGTAGTCCCCGCTCGGGATGACGGCGGTGAGCTCGGCGCCGCAGGCGAGGGCGATGTCGGCGAAGAGCTGATCGGCCCCCTCGGCCAGGCTGGAGAGCGCTTCCAGAGCACCCTCACGGCCGCACAGCAACGCCTTCATCCCGGCCAGCACATGGGGCATGGCCTCGGGCGGAATGCTTCTGTGGCCGGTCACTCCGATGCGCTTCATCCGCCCCCCGATCCGTTGTGGCCGACCGCTCAGCCATCCTCTCAAAAGAGTGCAATACGTCGAGCCTCCGCCGTAGTGCAGATGCGGTTGCGGTTGGCCGATTCGGGGCTGCCCTTCTCTCGGCCAGGGCTCCAGCGACGGGTCCTGCCCCCGGGGCGGGTTGCGAACTCCTCGTCGTGGAAGAGCGGGCCCCACTCGCCCCGGACCCGGATCGCCGGACTTCCCTGCGGCAACGCGACCCGTGCCACCCGTACCGTCACCGCCGGGAACCCCGCCCGGCCCGTCCCGGTCGCATCGGCACCCACCCCGTACGACAACGTCGGCCTTCAGGACCACGACGGGTCCTGAAGGCCGACGTCAGGCGAGACCCCGAATCAACGAACGGCATCCGGTGCACGACGGGGGCTCTTGTCGAACGCTGTTGCTCCCGGTCTCCGCGGGACGGTTCAGTAGACGCTGACGCCGTAGGCGCTCAGGGCCTCGGTGACCGGCTGGAAGAAGGTCGTACCGCCGCTCGAGCAGTTGCCGCTGCCGCCGGAGGTCAGACCGATGGCCCGGCTGCCTGAGTACAGCGGGCCGCCGCTGTCGCCCGGCTCAGCGCACACGTTCGTGCGGATCATGCCGTAGACGATGTCACCGCCGCCGTAGTTGACCGTGGCGTTGAGACCGGTGACGGTGCCGCTGTGGGTGCCCGTGGTGGAGCCGCGGCGGGTCACCGACATGCCGACCGTCGCGTTGGCGGCGCTGGTGATGTCGACGTTGCCGACGGTTCCCGGCTTGGAGATGGAGGTGTTGCTGTAGCGCACGATGCCGTAGTCGTTGCCCGGGAAGCTGGACCCCGCGGTCGGACCGAGGACCGTGGTGCGGGCGGAGTTCGCGTACCAGGTGCCCGCTCCGTCGGTGCAGTGGCCCGCCGTCAGGAAGTACGAAGTGCCTGCGCTGTTGCGGACGTTGAAGCCGAGCGAGCAGCGCCACCTGGTGGCGTAGACGGCGTCGCCGCCCGAGATGAGCTTGCTGAACCTGCCGGGAGTGCGCTCGATGCGGAGGGCACCGGCGTTCGCGCCGGCCGCCCGCTCGATCTGCGCGATCTCGGCCTTGGAGACGGTGGAGTCGGCGGTCACGACCAGGGTGTTGGTCGCCTTGTCGACGTGCCAGGCGGTACCTGCCACATCGGCGGTCAGCACGGCGTCGCTCGCGGCGGAGAGCTGGGACGCGCTGAAGGTGACAGGGGCCTCGACGGCGCTTGCGGTGGGGACGGCCAGTGCGGCGGCGGCGACGAGACCGGTCGTCACGGCGAGCAGACGGGTCCGTCTGGCCGCGCCGTGGGTGGGGGTGGTGCGCTTGATCCTCACTTCTCGTTCCTCCCGAGGGGAATCGGGGACCCGACTGTGGGGTGACGGGCCCGTGAGGCGCAGTCAGCGGGCGCGGGGATGTGTCCGGATTCCGGTCACGTTGTGCCCCTGACAAGCGCTGTTTCGGGAGTATTCGACGAGCCAACTTGCCGCGCAAGGGCGCCTTTCGGCCGTGCGACGCCAAGGCACGACGGACGGCTCCGGAGGAGTGGTTCCTCCGGAGCCGATGAGGTCCGTCGCGGGTCGGACGGATCAACGGACTTTCACGTTCCGTCCGTGGTCGGGGAGTTCGCCCGCGAGTACGCCGCCCCGGACGGGCGAAGCGAGCAGCGAAGACCACGGGAGACGGCAGGGTCCGACCGGCGCGACGGTGAGCGAGCCGTCCGGGCCGTCGGTCCCGGCCGCGGCACCCGCGCCTTCCGCTCGTCATGCCGGCGAGGACGGCCCACGGCGAGTCGCCGCTCGCCGTGCGAAACCCGAGGTCCCCCGCCGGGGTGGTGTCCCCGGCGAGCCGGGCGACGCCGGTGTGGGACACCCCTCGACGGGGAGTCCGTCCTCGGCCGCGGCCGTCGGTACCACGGCCCCACCGTCGTCACACCAGACCCCGGGGATGACCGGAATTCGCCCTTCCGCGTGGGCCCGGGGCCAGAAGGCGGCGGTGAAGGCCAGTGGTCCGTAGGGGCCGGGACCGGGCGACGCGGTCCTCGTGCCGCTTCCTCCGGTCCCGGCGTGGCCCGGTGCCCGTCGCTCGGCCCTGCCGGAGGAGTCCGCCGAGGCCGAGACGCGACCGGCGCCCGGTACCCACGCACGCGGTGCGGAAAGCCCCGCGTTCCTGGAGGCGAGGCACGAACACCGGGGTGTTTTCCGAGGAATCCCCTCCGGCCGGGAACGTCCGGCACCAGAGCCGCGTCAGGCGGCGTCCGCCCCGTCGCGACGCCCGGCACGGAGACTCGCGGCGCTGCCGGATCAACCGAGCAGGCCACCACGCGGTCGATCCGGCGCCTGGCGGTCCTTCCCTCGACCGGAGGGCCGGGGAGACCCCGAGCACCGGACGCCGCTCCCTGACGGGCGAACCTCGCCCTATCAGCCGTCGCAGGGGCAGCAGCAGTCGCAACCGTCGCAGTCGCAGTCGCACTTGCGGCAGCAGCCCTCACGCTTCTTGCGGGACCAGGGGCCTTCGTACTGCTCGGCGCAGCAGATCCGGCAGGTGCAGCACAGCCCGATGAACACCGCGCAGCCGGCCCAGAAGCCGCGCGGCTTGGGCTTCGGGGGCTCGCCGCCGAAGCCGAACCGGGGCGGCTCGCCCCCGTTCCCGCCGGGTCCGCCGTCGTAGGGGGTGCCGCCGTACGGGTCGCCGCCTCCGAGGGGTTCGGCGGGACCGTACGGTCCCCGCCCTTCCCCGTGGGGGCCGCCGTACGGGTCGCCTCCCTGCGGGGGCCGGCCGCCGTCTTCCCGGTGCGCGCAGGCCGCCGAGCCGAAGGCCCGGTCCACGGAGCGCCGCAGTTCGTGTGCGAGGAGCACGTGCAGCAGCCGGTCGTCGACGAACTCCGCGTCCCGCAGGGCGAGCCTGATGCCGTGGAGGGCGTCGTCGGCGAGGCGGCGGGCCTCGGTGAGGCTCGTGCCGGTGGCCGCGAGCGGGTTCCAGGCACCCGATGCGGCGTCGGCCTCCCGGTCCTCCACGGCGTCCAGGAGGTGCGCCAGCCGTCCGAAGAGCCGGCCGGCCTCAGCGAGCGGCGCGGCGTTGCCGGGGCGCCCGGCGAGGACCGCGGTGTAGGCGAAGGCGGCCGCGGTCGCCGTCTCCGTGGGCTCGGTCACGACCAGCAGCGGCGTGCCCGGGCCGGCCAGCGATTCGATCCCGGCCTGCCGGTCCACCGCGTCGACCAGCACCGCCGTGTCGAATCCCAGTGCCGCGCCGGCGCGGGCGCCGGCACGGTCCCAGCCCTTCGCGATCCGCCGCGCGGCCGCGGCCACCGGCCCGCGGGCCAGCACCCCGTCCCGGTCGGCCACGTGGTCGCGGACCTTGGCGGAGGCGAGGACGAGCGAGACGGCCGCGGCCAACCGGGCCCCCTCGCCCCGGGCGACGGGCGCGGTGCGCATGGCGCGGAGGGGGCAGGGCCCGGCCGTGCGTCGCTGCGCAGGGGTGCGCCCGGTCTGAGCCTCCGTCAGGACCGAGACGATGAGCCCGTCGTAGTTCGTGACGACCCTGGCGAACTGCCCGTGGTCCGCGCGAAGCGCCAGGCAGAGTCCGCAGAGATGGGCCATCCACTCCGCCTTGAGCCCGTCGGTGAGGCGATGGGTGCAGGGCCGGACGATTCCGAACACGACGTTCCCCCGAGTGTCGTTCAAGTGTGCGGCCGCATCGTATCCGGCCGACCCGTTCACCCGGACGCTCCGACGCTCACCCGTCTGCCGAGGCATTCATATTTTGCTTCGATATGAGCCCCTTCAGGGCCCATACGCTGGAGGAATCTTGACGAACCGCCACATGTTCTGCACCAGTACCGTCACGAATCCCCTGCGCGGCGACTATCCACTTGGCGCGCGATCCGCATTATGGACGACCATAGGGATATGCGGAACCACAAGTGACCGCGGTCGAAAGGAGGCGTCCATGGGATCGGTGCGCAAGGCGAGTGCATGGCTCGGTCTCGTCGAGGACAACGACGAGCGCTACTACGACGACGAGTACGCCGAGGGTACGGGGGCCGGCGACCAGTGGGTGACCGACCCGCGCGTCCGCGTGGCCTCCGAGACGGCCGAGGAGCAGGGCCGCCGGATCGCCACCGTCTCCCCCGACAGCTTCCGGGACGCGCGCGGCATCGGCGAGCACTTCCGCGAGGGCGTTCCCGTCATCGTCAACCTGACCTCCATGGAACCCTCGGACGCCAAGCGCGTGGTGGACTTCGCGGCCGGGCTGACCTTCGGGCTGCGCGGCTCCATCGAGCGCGTGGCGACCCGGGTCTTCCTGCTGACCCCCGCCGACACGGAGATCGTCAACGGGGAGTCCGCGGGCCGCCCGGGCGACGGCTTCTTCAACCAGAGCTGAGCAGGGCGCTCGCCGGCCGGCCGCAACGGGACGGTCGGCCTACCGGAACGCGTCGAGGCCGGTGAGCGCCTTGCCCAGCACGAGCTGGTGCATCTCGACGGTGCCCTCGTAGGTGAGCACCGACTCGAGGTTGGTGGCGTGCCGCATCACGGGGTACTCGAGCGAGATCCCGTTGGCGCCGAGGATCGTGCGCGCGGTGCGGCAGATCTCGATCGCCTCCCGTACGTTGTTCAGCTTCCCGAAACTGACCTGCTCCGGGCGGAGCGTCCCGGCGTCCATCCGCCGCCCGAGATGGTGGGCGAGCAGGATTCCCTTGTGCAGTTCGAGCGCCATGTCGGCGAGTTTGGCCTGGGTGAGCTGGAAGCCCCCGATGGGCTTTCCGAACTGCTCCCGCGTCCTCGCGTAGTCGAGCGCCGCCTCGAAGCTGGAGCGCGCCGCGCCCATCGCACCCCAGACGATGCCGTATCGGGCGTGCGACAGACAGCTGAGCGGGCCCTTGAGTCCCGTCACGCCCGGAAGGACGGCGTCCCGCGGCAACCGCACCTCGTCCAGGACGAGTTCGCTGGTGACGGAGGCCCGCAGCGACCACTTGTGCCGGATCTCGGGGGCCGAGAAGCCCGGTGCGTCGGCGGGGACGGCGAAGCCCCGGATGCCGTCGTCGGTCTGGGCCCAGACGACGGCGACGCCGGCGACGGAGCCGTTGGTGATCCACATCTTGCGCCCGCTGAGCACCCAGTCGGAGCCGTCGCGCTTGGCGTAGGTGCGCATTCCTGCCGGGTCGGAGCCGTGGTCGGGCTCGGTGAGCCCGAAGCAGCCGATGGTCTCGCCGGCCGCCATGGACGGCAGCCACCGCTGCTTCTGCTCCTCGGAGCCGTACTTCCAGATCGCGTACATCGCGAGCGAGCCCTGGACGGACACGAGCGAGCGGATACCGGAGTCGGCGGCCTCCAGCTCCAGGCAGGCGAGTCCGTACTGGACGGAGGTGGCGCCGGCGCAACCGTAACCGGTCAGCGACATTCCGAGGGCGCCGATCGAGCCGAGCTCCCGGGCCAGTTCGCGGACGGCGGGGAGTTCACCGCTCTCGTACCACTCGGCGATGTGCGGCAGCACGCGGTCGGCGGCCCAGGAGCGGACCGTGTCGCGGACCGCGAGGTCCTCCGGCTCCAGCAGGTCGTCGACGCCGAGGGGATCGGCGGGGTCGAAGGGCGGCAGCTTCGAGGGTGCGGGCATGAGGGTGCCTCCGGCGGCTCGCACGGCGCTGTCCGGGTCCGGACGGCAGCCGGTGTCCTGGAAAGCCAGTGCTGTGGCCGGAGAGGTCTGCCGGTGGACCTCTCCGGCCACAGCCCTGGCTAGCAGTGGTAGTTAATGCTCGGCGCTGACGTTACGGCTCAGTGCGGCGCGCGTCCAGTGCGTGCCGGGCCGCCCGCCTCCGCGGGCGCACGGCGCGCGGGGACCGCCGGCTCCGGCCGGAGGCGCTCCCGGAGCGGGGTGCCCGCGGAGGCGGGCTCCGGCGCGGAGGGCCCGGACCGGGCGCCCGGGGACCGCTGCCCGTCGGGAAGGCCCGTGATGTCGTCGGGCTCGGCGCACTCCATGACCTTCGGCAGCCGAAGCGCGGCCAGCGCGCCGAGCAGCAGCAGCCCCGCGCTGACGAAGAGCGTGACGTGCAGTCCGTGGACGAAGGCGTGCCGGGCGGCGGTCCGCAGCGCGTCCCCCGCGGGGCCGCCCAGCTGGAGGGCCACCTGGTACGCCTCGCCGAGCGAGTGTGCGGCGGCGCTGCGCGCCGCGGGCGGAGCGCTCGCGGCGTCGAGGCCGGGGGCGTAGGCGGCGTTCATGACACTGCCGAGCAGCGCGATGCCCATGCCGGCACCCAGCTGGTAGGAGGTCTCGCCGATGGCGGCGGCGCCGCCCGCCTGCTCGGGCGGGGCCTCGCTGAGCATCGACTCGTACGCGCCGAAGAGCGTGGTCTGCAGCCCGAAGCCGAGGAGGACGAATCCGGCGGTGAGCAGCAGCGGCCGGTCGTGCTGCCCCATCAGGGTCAGCAGCACCACGGCGGCGGCCGTGAGCACGAAGCCCCAGCCGACCATCCGCCGGGGGCCGAGGCGGCGGAGGGTGAGGGAGCCGGTGGCTCCGGCGGCCATCGCGGCGAAGGTGAGCGGCAGCAGCCGCAGACCGGTCTCCAGCGGGCTCAGCCCGAGCACGAGCTGGAGGTACTGAACGGCGATCAGCTCCAGGCCGACGAGCGCCAGCATGGCGAGGACGATGCAGCCGACCGAGGTGGAGAAGGTCGCCCGGGCGAACATCCGCATGTCGATCAGCGGATGCCTGCGGCGCTTCTGTCGGCGGACGAAGAGGGCGAGGAGCACGGCCCCGGCGAGCAGCGGGCCGGCCGTGCGGTGGTCCAGCAGGGCGTCGCCGGCGCCGAGCCGCTTCACGCCGAGGACGACGCCGAGCACTCCGGCTGCGGCCATCAGTGCCCCGAGGACGTCCCACGGCCCCCCGCGGTCGCCCCGGGACTCCGGAAGCAGCCAGCGGCCGATCGGCAGGATCAGCAGCATCAACGGGATGTTGATCAGGAAGACCGAGCCCCACCAGAAGTGCTGGACGAGGAAGCCGCCCAGGACGGGACCGGTGGCGGCGCCGACCGCGGCGACCGCGGTCCAGACACCGATGGCGGTGGCGCGCTCGCGCCGGTCCGGGAAGACGGCCCGGAGTATGGAGAGCGTCGCCGGCATGATCATCGCGCCGCCGACGCCGAGCATGGCCCGGGCCCCGATGAGCACCTCGGGTGTGGTGGCCAGCGCGGCGACGGCCGAGGCGACGCCGAAGAGCGCGTAGCCGAGCAGCAGGACGCGCCGGCGCCCGACCCGGTCGCCGAGGGTGCCGAAGAGGATCAGCAGCGAGGCGCACACCAGGGGGTAGGCGTCGACGATCCACAGGAGTTCGATCCCGGACGGGCGGAGGTCCTCCGTGACGGCGGGCACGGCGACGTGCAGCACGGTCGCGTCCAGCGCCACCAGGAGCAGGCTCACGCAGAGGACGAGCAGGACGACCCAGCGGTTGGCACCGCCGCCGGCGGCACGCGGGCGTGCTCCGGCCGTGGTCCTCCCGAACATCTACGTACCTCCTGCTGGGTCTCGCGTCGGTGGGCCCGGCCGGGGGCTTGGCCCGGTGGGCGGCCCGGCATCGACGGGCGAGTGATCAGCCAGAGTACGCGAGTCCCGGACGGCGGCGCGTGGTGCACCTCTCACCTCGGAGGCCGCTCGGGTGTGGCGTACGCCACGCCGACGCGGCGCCGGGAGTACCCCGAACGGTCCCGGAATTCGGCTCGGCAATCCCGTGAAGTGTTACCGACGCCTGCAAACACACTTACGGAAAACCGGTGCGTGCAATAGGGATCGCGGCCCGCGGGATTTAGCCGGCGACGGTCTTTCAATGCACCGCTGAGACATAGTCCACATCACATCGTCATCACGAAGAGCCTGGATCGGCCTGGACGGACGCTCACTCGCTGTAACGTCGATTGGGTGCGTACCGACATCTTTGCCCGTCTGGACCGGGAGCCGGAGCCGCCGAAGATAGAGATCCCGCGGATGAGCCGCACCCGTCTCGCCCTCTTCGGCGGGACTTCGGCGTTCTATCTCGCGATCGTCGTCGCCGTGCTCATCTCGTCCTGGCTGGTGATCGTCGACTGGAAGGTCATGCTCTTCCGGCCGTATCAGCAGTGGCCCGAACTGCACGCGTTCCTGGACTACTTCGTGGTGCTCGGCCAGCGCGGACCGACGGCCGTGATGGTCGCCGCCTGGCTCGGCTGGCGCTCGTGGCGGCAGCACACGCTGCGTCCGCTGCTGGTGCTGGGCGCCTCGCTGCTGCTGCTGAACGCGACGGTGGGAGCGGTCAAGCTGGGCCTGGGCCGGCTGGGCCCGCACTACGCGACGCAGATCGGCTCCGCCGAGCTCTTCGCCGGCGGCGATATATTTCCTTCGGGCCACACCGCCAATGCCGTCGTGACCTGGGGAATCCTCGCCTACCTGGCCACCACGCCGCGCGCCAGGCGGTATCTGTCGGCGCTGTCCGCGGTGGTCGCCCTGGGCGTCGGGCTGACGACCGTCTACCTCGGTACGCACTGGCTCAGCGACGTGCTGCTGGGCTGGGCCGCCGGTCTGCTGATCCTGCTCGCCCTGCCGTGGTGCGAGCCGCTCATCGCACGCGTCGAGGACACGATCCTCTCGCTGCGGAACCAGCTGCGCACCCGTCGGCTGCCGGTGCCGTCGCTGCCCGTCGCCTCCGGTGGCCCGCGGCCGGCCGTGTACCCGCAGCGGATCCCGGCCGAGGACGGCGGGGAGCCGGTGCGCCGCCCGGTGGGGGCGACGAGCGCCGCCCGTTCGGCGGGCACGAGGAGCACCGTCGGCAGCGCCGCGCTGCCGGCCGGGCAGAAGCAGCAGGCCGGAGCACCGGTCACGCCCGGCGTGACCGCGGCCGCCCGGCACGGGCAGGCCCGCACGCACGCGGTGGGGCGGTCACCGCATCCGCCGCACGCGTCCTGGACCACGGCACCGGCCGGGAGCCGGCGCCCGCCCCGGTCGCGCCCGGTGGGCGGCTGACGGCCCGCGCGGCGGCGTCCGCGGACGCTCCCACGGCGAGGGCCCCGACCTCGGTCGGGGCCCTCGCCGCGTCCGCCGGAATCCGCGTCCGGGAGCTAGCGGCACGCCCCGGTCCGCGTGGTCAGCCCTTCCAGCAGCGGCGGACGGTGCCGTCGTCGACCTCGAAGTTCAGCCGACCCTCGAGGTACTCCATGGTGATGACGGAGCCGGGCGGAAGCGATCTGACGGTGGCCCAGCCGCGGCCGCGGGCGCGCCGCTCCGCGCTGTCGGCGTCGAGGCCGACATAGGACTCCGGGGCGTCGTCTGGCTGTCCTGGGGGTGTCGGTGTCGGTGCCATGGAATCACCGTAGGCGGCAGCGGACGGTGACGGAAGGCCCGTCGGCGGCCGGCGAAAAGCGGCGCGGAAGAGCGGTGTCGCACGCATCCCCCGCCCCACATACCCCACCGGTCACGCTTCTGTCACAGGTTCACGACATGCGTTTAGCCCGGGCTCGATCATCAGTACGGGCAATCCGGGTTGCTCGCACAGAAATTCCCACGGAATTTCCGAACCATTGCCGCATCGTCCCGTCCGGGACCGTGAATTGCGTCCGCCGCGTACTTTCCCCGGCCGTCCACGCAGCACGAATTCATCACGCTTTACGCGTGTCCTACTTCCGGACGAACCGGTGATGCTTCCGGACGAACAGGTGACGGTTCCGGACGAACAGGTGACGGTCCCGGACGAACCGGTCGCTCACCCGTACGCGTATCGCACCGCGCCCCGTTCCGTGTCCCACCGGCTCGTACCGAGCCCCGTGGCTAGCATCGGCGCATGCGCACGGACACCGCCGAGGCCGCCGCCTCACCGGCGCCGGTGCGCCGGCGGGGCCGGGTGGTCGTGGACTGGCTGACGACCACCGACCACAAGAAGATCGGGCACCTCTATCTGGTCACGTCCTTCGTCTTCTTCCTGATCGCCGGGCTGATGGCGATGCTGATGCGGGCGGAGCTGGCCCGGCCCGGGCTCCAACTGGTCACCAACCAGACGTTCAACCAGGCGTTCACCCTGCACGGCACGATCATGCTGCTGCTCTTCGCGACCCCGACCTTCGCGGGCTTCGCCAACGAGATCGTGCCGCTGCAGATCGGCGCGCCGGACGTGGCCTTCCCGCGGCTGAACATGCTCTCGTACTGGCTGTTCCTCTTCGGCGGGCTGATGGTGCTCGGCTCACTGCTGGTACCGACCGGCCCCGCCGCCTTCGGCTGGACCGCGTACGCGCCGCTCAACAGCCTGGAACGCTCCCCCGGCGCCGGCATCGACCTGTGGATCATGGGCCTCGCCCTGTCCGGCTTCGGCACGATCCTCACGTCCGTGAACTTCCTGGCGACGATCATCGGGATGCGGGCGCCGGGGATGACGATGTTCCGGATGCCGATCTTCACCTGGAACATCCTCTTCACGACGATCCTGGTGCTGGTGGCCTTCCCGGTCCTGGCGGCGGCGCTGCTGGTGCTGGAGTCGGACCGGCGGTTCGGCTCGGTGGTCTTCGAGGCGGGGAACGGCGGCGCGCTGCTGTGGCAGCACCTGTTCTGGTTCTTCGGCCATCCCGAGGTCTACATCATCGCGCTGCCGTTCTTCGGCATCATCACGGAGATCATCCCGGTGTTCTCCAGGAAGCCGGTCTTCGGCTATCTGACCCTCGTCGGGGCCACGATGGCGATCACCGGGCTCTCGGTGGTGGTGTGGGCCCACCACATGTTCGCCACCGGCGCCGTGCTGCTGCCCTTCTTCTCGCTGCTGTCGTTCCTGATCGCCGTGCCGACCGGGGTGAAGTTCTTCAACTGGAGCGGCACGATGCTCAAGGGCTCGCTGTCGTTCGAGACGCCCATGCTGTGGGCGGTCGGCTTCCTGGTCTCGTTCCTCCTGGGCGGGCTGACCGGCGTCATCATCGCCTCGCCGCCGATGGACTTCCACGTGACCGACTCGTACTTCATCGTGGCCCACTTCCACTACACGGTCTTCGGCACGGTCGTCTTCGCGATGTTCGCCGGCTTCTACTTCTGGTGGCCGAAGTTCACCGGCAGGCTCCTCGACGAGCGCCTGGGGAAGATCCACTTCTGGACGCTCTTCCTCGGCTTCCAGATCACCTTCCTGGTCCAGCACTGGCTGGGTGCGGAGGGCATGCCGCGCCGGTACTCCGACTACCTGGCCGCCGACGGCTTCACCGCGCTGAACACCGTCTCCACGATCGGCGCCTTCCTGCTCGGCGCGTCCACGCTGCCGTTCCTCTACAACGTCTGGAAGACCCGGAAGTACGCCGAGAAGGTCACCGTCGACGACCCGTGGGGGTTCGGCCGGTCGTTGGAGTGGGCGACGTCCTGCCCGCCGCCGAGGCACAACTTCACCACCATCCCCCGGGTGCGCTCCGAGTCACCCGCGTTCGACCTGCACCACCCGGAGTTCGCCCCACTGCGTCCGGCCGTGCCGGAGCCCCCGCACGACGACGTCAGCCGGCGGCGTCCAGGGCCCGGCCCAGACGGTCCCGGACGGTCCTGATGTGCCCGGTCAGCTCCACCGGCTCGACCACCTCGAAGTCGAAGCCCGTCAGGGCCACGTGAACGACCATCACGTCCAGGCTTCCGGCACCGGTGCGCAGCAGACAGCTGCCCGGTCCCTCGGCCTCCAGCACCCCGGTGGACGGCGACACGACCGCGGCCGCACGCTCGACGGGTACCAGCAGCCTGATCACCGCCGTCTCCGCGTACGTCGCCGTCGACACCCCCCGGGACACGTAGGCGGCGAGGTCCTCGGCGGGCGGGGTGCGCGGCGGGACGCGCGGCCCGTGCGGCGGTTTAGGGGTGACCCGGTCGACGCGGAAGGTACGCCAGTCCTCGCGGTCGACGTCCCAGGCGACGAGGTACCAGCGGCGCTCGGTGCAGACGAGCCGGTGGGGATCGACGGTCCGGCGGCTCGTCGAGCCGTTGTGGTCGCGGTACGCGAAGCGCAGCCGCTCGCCGTCGCGGCAGGCGTTCGCCAGCTCGGTCAGGACGGAGGGATCCGCCTGGTCCCGCGGTGCGCGCAGCATCGGCACCGTGAAGGCGTTGAGCGCGCCGATCCGGCGGCGCAGCCGGTGGGGCAGCACCTGTTCGAGCTTGGCCAGGGCGCGTACGGAGGCCTCCCCGATGCCCTCGACGCCGTTCCCCGCCGCGGTGCGCAGCCCGACGGCGACGGCGACGGCCTCCTCGTCGTCGAGCAGCAGGGGCGGCAGTTCGGCACCGGCTCCGAGCTGGTAGCCGCCGCCGGTGCCCGGGCTGGCGTTGACCGGGTAGCCGAGTTCACGCAGCCGGTCGACGTCCCGGCGCACGGTGCGCGCGGTGACGCCGAGCCGGTCGGCGAGTTCGGCCCCGGACCATTCACGGTGGGCCTGCAACAAGGACAGCAAACGCAGAAGTCGCGCCGAGGTCTCCAGCATGGGGGCGAGTCTGCCGCCGATCGCGGACATCCGCCGTCCTGATACGGGATCTCACGGGTGGCGCGGTCCAAGGCTGTCCGCAATCCCCGGGGACCGGCGCGCGGCGTCAGATGCGGTGCACCGCAAGGCGGGGACTCGTCCCCGTACGCAGCGCTCCGCCATCCGCCCCTCGGCGGTCGGGTACGGGATCCGGGCGGTGATCAGGCCAGCCTCCGGGACCCGGCCGGCCAGTGCCCGCAGATCGCGGATGCCGGGCGCGACGGCCGATCCGTCGTCCGTGTACGCGTCCCGGTGCCCTCCGCGAGTTCGGCGGTGCCGGGCAGCACGGTCCGGGAGTGGCTGCCGCCCGCCGGGGTGAGCGGGAGCCGGACGGTGTCCGCGGTGCCGCCGCGCCGGCGCAGGACGAGCGAGGCGTCCGGGGCACCGGTGCCGGCGATGTCGAAGGTGACTCCGCCTGCCGCGTCGGCGATGCAGTCGGTGCGCGGCGCCGCCCCTCCCCCGGTGGGCGCGGTCATGCCGGCCTCCCCTTGCGGACGGCATCGGCCGCCCGGTACCGCAGTGCGTACGCCGCGTCCAGTACGGCGCCGCGCGAGCGGTGCGCGACGTCCCGGAGCGCGGAGCGGGGGCGGACGCGCGCGCCCCGGGCGACCAACTCGGCGAACAGCGCCTCGTGCCGCTCGGCGATCCGCGCCGGGTCGAACCGCCCGGACGCCTTCCGTGCCGCCGCCCCGGCCCTCCGCCGCATTTCGTCGTCGTTGATCAGGGCGAGCAGGGCGTCGGCGAACGCGTCCTCGTCGCCGACGGGTACGAGCAGTCCGTCGACGCCGTCCTCGATGATCTCGCGCGGGCCGTGCGGGCAGTCGGTGGAGACGACGGGAAGTCCGCAGCGCATCGCCTCGACGATCGTCATGCCGAAGGACTCCCTGTCCGAGGTCACCGCGGCGATGGAGCCCTTGACCCACTCCGGCTCCAGCGGGTGGACCGGCCCCATCAGGAAGACGTGTTCGTGCAGACCGCGCCGGGCGATCAGGGCCAGCAGCGCCTCGCGCTCGTTGCCGGTGGCGTCGCCGCCGCCGTAGATCCGCAACCGCCAGTCGGGGCGCGCTGCGACGACCTTGGAGAAGGCCTTGACGAGCAGGTCGTAGCGCTTGACCTTGAGCAGCCGGCCGGCCGCGACGACCCAGGTGCTGTCCGCGTCCGCGGGGGCACGGCCGGCGCCGGCACGCTGTTGGGCACGGCCTCGATCCGTACGTCCGGCAGCCGCAGACGCGTCCGGTAGGCCCGGGCGTCGGCCTCGGTCACGGTGGTGACCGCGTCGAGCAGGGCGTACCGGTGGGCGATCTCGCGGCGCAGCCGGTAGTCGTGGCTGTCCAGGGTCAGGTGCTCCTGGCCGACGCGGACCGGGTCGCGGGGGGCCTGGCGGGTGATGTGGACGTTGAGCCCGGGGCGGGTGCCGACGACGACGTCGGCCCGCAGGGACCTCAGGTGCGCGGCGATGCGCGTGTCCGTGAGACGGCTGTACTGCTTCCAGCGTCCGTCGCCTCGCGGGAACACCCGGGCGGGGCGGGTGTAATCGGGGTCGGTGCCGTCGTAGGTGGGGCTGCCCTGCCGGAGGTCGAGGAGGTGACGCATGGTCACACCCGGCGGCGCGCCCAGGGTCGGCTCCTCGCGGTGGCGGAAGACCGACACGATCTCCACGTCGTGCCGCTCGGCCAGGGTGGCGGCGAGGGTGAACGTCGTGCGGATCGTCCCGCCGATTCCGTAGGCGTTGTGGAGCAGGAACGAGATGTGCATGCGGTGCCGCTCCCCCTGGCGATGTGGTGGCCGGGACGGGACTTCGCCCGGGTCCGGGGATCCGGAGGGTGGCCGGGGTACTGGGTTCCCCGTCCGGTCCCCACTGTGGGCGATCCGGCCGCTCCCGTCCTGTCGGCATGCCGTGGCCGTGCGTAACGGGCGGCGCGGACCGGCGTGTCGCCGCCGGGCGGCGGTCGTTCACGATTTGTCGATGTATCTACGTGGCGATCTGTCGGCCGGAGGACCCCGTCGCGTGACCCTTGCCCCGAGTCTCCCGTTGTGCTCGTTGCGAGCCGGGAACCGCCCGGCGCACCACCACGCACCGAGTCCGAGGAGCAACCCGTGCCGCGCATGCTCGACGTCAGCGAGGACGTACGCGCCGAGATCGGCGACGAAGAAGCCGACCGGCTGCTCGCCGGCGAGAACGCCCCGGGCAACTACGACTGCACCTCCTGCCGCACCCCGGGCGACTCCGAGCAGGAGCGGACCAGCACCGTGCTGTTCGTCGGTGAGGAGACCGCCGTCCTCGCCTTCGCCCACGCCAGCTGCATCCCCTCCCAGGTCGTCCAGGTCGCCGAGGAACAGCTCAAGGGCGCCGTCCGCTCCATCACCGGCGAGGCCGCGGCCCCGGCCGCCCACCGGCCACAGTCGGTCCACCCGGGCCATCACCCCGGCCACGGCATGCCGGCCGCGCCGCAGGAGCAGGCGGTGCTCGGGGTGACCAGCGGCCTGGTCCTGATCGGCGACGAGCTGCACCCCGCGCTCGTCGTGGAGCCGACCGCACCCATCGCCCGGCCCGGCAGCCTCGGCGAGGGCGGCGACGACTTCCTGCCGTTGCTGATCGAGCAGGGCTTCCTGCCGGTCTCCACGGTCGACCAGCTGCCCCCCGTGCTGCACGGGTGGTCGGTGCTGCTCGCGATGGGACAGCTGCACGCCGTGCTCCAGCCGGGCACCGGCGGGAGCGGCCAGGCCGCCTGGTGGCAGGCCCACCAGCCGCTGCAGGTGACGGACGGCTGGCGCACCGCCGCCAACAAGTCGCACAAGGTCCTCGTCTTCGCCGCCCCGGTCGGTTCGATCGGCCAGCAGCCGCGCGAGGACCTGCTCCGCGACGCGCTCGACAAGGCCGCTGCGAACGGTCGGCTGGTCGCCGCGGCGATGCCGCTCGCGGGCACCTGAGGACTACGGGCCGGTGCCGGAGGCGGATCCGGGCGTGCGCCCCCCGTACCCCCGCCGAACTGCGTTTTCCGGGATGGGCCCGCATCCGACGGGGATCGGGGTCGTTGGCTCCTATGTGCACACAGACGACCCCACCCGCCGGCCGTACGAGAGCCGGAACGCTTCGGCCACCCCGATCTACGACGCGCTGTACTCCGAGTACCGAAGGGCCTTCCGGACACTGCCCGGTGACCGTACGGGCGAGGAGGATCTCGCCTTCAGGAGCTTCGGCACCGGCAGGCACGACGACGGCGCCGGTCTCGGCTCCGTCGCCGGCGGTCGGCTCAGCCCCTGGCCGGCCGGGATCCGGCAGCACGCAGCAGGGCTCCACGCCCGCGCGCTGCCGCCCGCGCCCCGCAGGGGGCTGTGAGGCGGCACAATGCGGAACGGCCGGGACGGCATTCGTCCCGGCCGTTCCGCGTGTGTGCCGAGTGCGCCGCCCCGCATTCGTGCGGGAGAGGCGGAGTGCGCGCGCCTCGGACCGTCCGGGCACCGGGTGGGCGCGCTGTGCACCAGCCGTACCCTGCGTGCGGCGCGCTCCCGCGCGTCACCTCTTCTTGGAGCGCTTCTCCCGGACCCGCACGGAGATGTGGATCGGGGTGCCCTCGAAGCCGAACTCCTCGCGCAGCCTGCGCTCCACGAAGCGGCGGTAGCCGTGCTCCAGGAAGCCGGAGGCGAAGAGCACGAAGCGCGGCGGCTTGGTGCCCGCCTGCGTACCGAACAGGATCCGGGGCTGCTTGCCGCCGCGGATCGGGTGGGGGTGGGCGGAGACCAGCTCGCCGAGGAAGGCGTTGAGCCGGCCGGTCGGCACCCGGGTCTCCCAGCCCGCCAGTGCCGTCTCGATCGCCGGGACCAGCTTCTCCATGTGCCGGCCGGTCGCGGCCGAGACGTTCACCCGCGGCGCCCAGGAGACCTGCTGCATCTCCGTCTCGATCTCGCGCTCCAGGTAGTAGCGGCGCTCCTCGTCGAGGGTGTCCCACTTGTTGTACGCGATCACGAGCGCACGGCCCGCCTCGACGGCCATGGTGATGATCCGCTGGTCCTGGACCGAGATGGACTCGCTGGTGTCGATCAGTACGACGGCGACCTCGGCCTTCTCGACGGCGGCCGCGGTGCGCAGCGAGGCGTAGTAGTCCGCACCCTCCTGGAGGTGCACCTTCTTGCGGATGCCCGCGGTGTCCACGAACTTCCAGGTGATACCGCCGAGTTCGATGAGTTCGTCGACGGGGTCGCGGGTGGTGCCGGCCATCTCGTTGACGACGACCCGCTCCTCGCCCGCCACCTTGTTCAGCAGGGACGACTTCCCGACGTTCGGACGGCCGATGAGAGCGATACGGCGCGGGCCGCCAACGGCGGTGCCGAAGGTCTGGGCGGGGGCGTCGGGGAGGGCCTTGAGGACCTCGTCGAGCAGATCGCCGGTGCCACGGCCGTGCAGCGCGGACACCGGGAACGGCTCGCCCAGACCCAGGGACCAGAGCATGGCGGCGTCTGCTTCGGCGGACGGGCCGTCGACCTTGTTGGCAGCCAGCACGACGGGCTTCCCCGCACGGCGCAGCAGCTTCACGACGGCCTCGTCGGTGTCGGTGGCGCCGACGGTGGCGTCGACGACGAAGACGACGGCGTCGGCGGCCTCGATGGCGAACTCGGCCTGGGCGGCCACGGATGCGTCGATGCCGAGGACGTCCTGCTCCCAGCCACCGGTGTCGACGACCTTGAAACGGCGGCCCGCCCACTCGGCCTCGTAGGTGACCCGGTCACGGGTGACCCCGGGCTTGTCCTCGACGACGGCCTCGCGGCGCCCGATGAAGCGGTTCACCAGGGTCGACTTGCCGACGTTGGGACGGCCGACGACGGCGAGGACGGGCAGCGGGCCGTGGCCGGCCTCCTCGATGGCGCCTTCGACGTCCTCGAGGTCGAAGCCCTCCTCCGCGGCGAGCTCCATGAACTCCGTGTACTCGGTGTCGCCGAGTGCCCCGTGGTCGTGCTGGTCGTTCATGAAGTCCGTTCCTCGTTCATTCGTGGTCGGTGAACCGGGCCCGTGCGGCCGCGGCTCACTACTGAAGTCTCGCTCAGCGGCCGCTGAGGCGCTTGGCGTTTCCCAGGTGGGCGGTGAGTCGTTCCTGGATGCGTACGGTCGCCTCGTCGAGCGCCTTGCGGGTGCGCCGCCCGCTGCCGTCGCCGGGCTCGAAGGGCTCGCCGAAGACGACGTCGCAGCGGCTGCGCAACGGGGGCAGCGCCGGTATCAGCCGTCCTCCGCGCTCGCTGCTCCGCAGCACGGCGACCGGCACTATCGGCGCCCCGGAGCGCACGGCGAAGTAGGCGAGTCCGGCGCGGATCGAGGTGAAGTCGCCGTCGCCCCGGGTGCCCTCGGGGAAGATCCCGAGGACGCCGCCGCTCTCCAGCACACCGAGGGCGTTGGTCACGGCGGTCCGGTCCGGGCTCGAACGGTCCACCTTCAGCTGCCCGATCCCGATCAGGAACGGGTCGAGGGGGCCGACGAACGCCTCCTTCTTGATCAGGAAGTGCACCGGCCTGGGCGACGTGCCCATGAGCATGGGCCCGTCGATGTAATGGGCGTGGTTGACGGCGAGGATCACCGGACCGGTGGCGGGCACCTGCCACGCGCCGAGCACCCGGGGCCGCCACAGCGTGTTCATGAGGCCGATGCCGATGCCCCGGCCGACGGCGGCGCCTCTCGCGGACGGAACGGTCACTTCGCGGCCCGCTTCTCCTCAACGAGAGCGACGACACACTCGATGACCTGCTTGAGCGTGAGATCGGTGGTGTCGACCTCGACGGCGTCGTCCGCCTTGGCCAGCGGGGAGGTCTTCCGGCTGGAGTCTGCTGCGTCCCGCTTGATCAGCGCCTCGCGGGTGGACGCGACATCACTCGCCTCCTTGCCCTTCAGCTCCCCGCTGCGGCGGGCCGCGCGGGCCTCGGGGGAGGCGGTGAGGAAGATCTTCACATCGGCGCCGGGGAGGACTGTGGTGCCGATGTCCCGGCCCTCGACCACGATGCCCTTCTCGGCGGCCCCGGCGATGGTCCGCTGCAGCTCGGTGATCCGGGCGCGCACCTCGGGGACCGCGCTGACGGCGCTCACCTTGGAGGTCACGTCCTGGGTACGGATCGGGCCGGAGGCGTCCGCGCCGTCGACGCTGATCGTCGGGGCGAGCGGATCCGTGCCGGACTCGATCACCGGCTTGTCGCAGACGGTGGCGACGGCCGCCGGGTCGTCCACGTCGACGCCGTTGGTCAGCATCCACCAGGTGATCGCCCGGTACTGGGCGCCGGTGTCCAGGTAGCTGAGACCCAGCTCTGCGGCGACCGCCTTGGAGGTGCTCGACTTGCCCGTGCCGGAGGGGCCGTCGATGGCGACGATCACGGATTCCACGGTGTCGGAGACCTTCCTGAAGCTGGTGTGCGGGCAGGCCGGAATGCCAAGGTGCCCTGCACAAGGTTACCGAGTGCGCGAGGGGCCCCATGCACCGCTTCCCGGACCGGCCGACAGGGCCCGGGAAGCAACCGCCCCAGGGATCACTGGCGCAGCGCCCAGCCCCGCTCCCGCAGCGCCGCCGCCAGCACGGGGGCGGCCGAGGGCTCCACCATGAGCTGGACCAGACCCGCCTGCTGCCCGGTCGCGTGCTCGATACGGACGTCCTCGATGTTGACGCCCGCGCTGCCCGCGTCGGCGAAGATGCGGGCGAGCTCACCCGGCCGGTCGCTGATGAGGACGGCGACGGTCTCGTACACGGCCGGGGCGGCGCCGTGCTTGCCGGGGACCCTTTCGCGGCCCGTGTTGCCGCGGCGCAGGACGTCCTCGACCCCGCCCGCCCCCTCGCGCCGCTTGTCCTCGTCGGAGGACTGCAGGGCGCGCAGGGCGCGCACCGTCTCGCCCAGGTCCGCGGCGACGCCCGCGAGGACGTCGGCGACGGGTCCGGGGTTGGCGGAGAGGATGTCGATCCACATCCGGGGGTCGGAGGCCGCGATCCGGGTCACGTCGCGGATGCCCTGCCCACACAGGCGTACGGCCGTCTCGTCCGCGTCGGCCAGCCGCGCAGCGACCATGGACGAGATCAGCTGGGGCGTGTGCGAGACCAGCGCGACCGCGCGGTCGTGGGCGTCCGCGTCCATCACGACGGGGACGGCGCGGCAGAGCGCGACCAGCTCCAGCGCCAGGTTCAGCACCTCGGTGTCGGTCTCCCGGGTCGGCGTGAGCACCCAGGGCCGCCCTTCGAAGAGATCGGCGGTGGCCGCAAGCGGCCCGGACCGCTCCTTGCCGGACATGGGATGCGTGCCGATGTACGCCGACATGTCGACGCCCAGCGCCTCCAGTTCGCGCCGCGGCCCGCCCTTGACGCTGGCGACGTCGAGGTAGCCGCGCGCGATCCCGGTGCGCATGGCCTCGGCGAGCGTCGCGGGCACGTGGGCGGGCGGCACGGCGACGACAGCGAGGTCGACGGGGGCCTCGGGGGGCTCGTCGGTGCCCGCGCCGAGCGCGGCCGCGGTCCTCGCCTGCGCTGGGTCGTGGTCCGTGAGGTGGACGGTGACCCCGCGCCCGGCGAGCGCGAGGGCCGCCGAGGTGCCGATCAGGCCGGTTCCGATGACGAGGGCGGTTCTCACTGGGCGATGTCCTTGCGAAGGGCGGCGGCGGCACCGAGGTAGACGTGCGCGATCCGGGACTTGGGCAGGTCGGACTCGATGTGGGCGAGTATGCGCACGACGCGCGGCATCGCTCCGGCGATGTCGAGTTCCTGGGCGCAGATGAGGGGAACGTCGACGATGCCGAGGCCGCGAGCGGCGGCGGCCGGGAAGTCGCTGTGGAGATCCGGCGTGGCCGTGAACCAGATGCTGATCAGGTCGTCCGCCGTGAGCCCGTTGCGCTCCAGGATGGCGGAGAGCAGTTCACCGACCTGCTCTTCCATGTGCCCGGCCTCGTCCCGTTCCAGCTGGACGGCTCCCCGGACGGCTCGTACCGCCACCTCGTGCTCCTCCTGCGCCTCGCTCCGCGGCCACAGATTCGCGGATGCTCCGATCAGCCTAGTGCCGCGCCGGGCAGGGCCTGCCGGGGCGGACCCCGGCAGACGCGGCACCGGTCAGCCGCCCTGACGCGGGACCGGGGCGACCGGCCCGCGAGACGCGGGGCGCGGCCGCCGCGGACCGGCGAGAGGGCTCCGCCCCGTCAGATCCGCTGCTGCCGGATGATCTCCTCCAGTGAGGCGCCCCGCGGCAGCTGCCCGGACGGGGTCAGCCTGACGACGGCCTGCGGCAGGGACTCTGCGATCCGGTCGGCTGCCTGCCGGGGTGTCACTCCCGTGTCGCGGGCGACCTTGTCGAGGGTCTCCTTCGGCAGCACCTGGGCGATCTGCACGCCGCTGACCTGCTGGTTCTGTCCCGTGCCGATCCAGGACTGCGCCCGGTCCGCGAGACCGGACCGGGCGAGCACGTCGAGCAGCGCGCCGAGCGGATTGCCGTCGACCCCGCCCGCGGCCACTCCCGCCGCTCCCGTCGGTCCGGCCTTGCCGTCACCGGCGAGCGCGCCGATGAGCGCGCCCAGGACGTTCCCGCCGGAGGACCCGCCCTGCCCGCCGCCGAGGAGACCGCCCAGAAGGCCGCCGAGATCGTTACCCGCCATGGTCCTGCCTTTCGCGCGGGAAATGGTGGACAACGGTCAATGTCACCCACGGCGACACCCGCCGCCACTCGGGCTACCACCGAGCGTGGCCCCGTTGGACACGGGCTGTGACCTCGGCTTGCATGGACATCCCACTGCCCGGTCGTCCCCGCGGGAGGCGCCGATGAAGCGCGCAGGGCCGCTGATCACGCTGTTCACCGGACTACTGCTCGGCCTGTTCATGCTGTCGTTCAACGCCACGACCGGAGAACCCGCTCCCACCTCGCTCGACCGGTCGGCCGTGAGCCCGCCCCCGAGCCCGGCTGCCGCGACGACCCCGCCGGCCAGTCCGCCCGTGCAGCCGAGGGTGCCCGCGGTCCGGTCGCCGTCCCCGACGCCGCCCCCGGACGCCAAGTACGCGGGGCGCACCCAGGACGACCGGGCCTCCGTCGCCATCACGCTGCGCAAGGGGAAGGCGGTCGCGTACTACTGCGACGGCCGCACCCAGGAGGCGTGGCTGCGCGGCGACGTGGCCGCGGACGGGAGCATGCGGCTGCGGAGCAAGACCGGGGCGACGCTCGACGGCACCGTGAACGAGGACCGGGTCGACGGAACAGTCACGGTCCAGAACGCCGGCCATCCGTTCACCGCCGCCCGGGCGGCCGGGCCCGCCGGCGTCTACCGCGCCACCACCGAGGTGCGCGGGACCAAGGTCGACGGCGGGTGGATCGTGCTGCAGAACGGCCGCCAGGTCGGCATCGTCAACCGCGACGGCGAGCCGGCCGCCGCTCCCCCGATCGCCCCCGGGACGGGCGCCGTCACGATCGACGGCGAGCAGATCACCGCCCGCCCCGTCACCCCTTGAGCGTCCCCGAGGTGCATCCATGAGCGTGGACCCGAACGCACGGACCCAGGACCTGCCGCCCGGCGGGCCGGACGGCAGGAGCCTGGGCGGCGCGGCCCGCTGGGCCGTCCCGGTGCTGGTCGGAGCCGCGGTGGCGGTGGTCCTCGGGGTGTACGGCAGGTTCCACGACCCTGCGGGGACCGCGTTCAACCTCGCCGGATTCAGCAGCACCGGCGCGGTGAAGTCGTGGCTGGCGACGGCGGCGTTCGCGTTCGGGCTGGTGCAACTCGGCTCGGCGCTCGCGATGTACGGCAGGCTGCCGGGCGTACGGCCCGGCTCCTGGACGCCGGTTCTGCACCGCTGGTCGGGCCGGGTGGCCTTCCTCCTCGCGGTACCGGTGGCGGTGCACTGCCTGTACGCCCTGGGCTACCAGACGCAGAGCGCCCGCGCCGCCTGGCACTCGTTGCTCGGGTGCTTCTTCTTCGGCGCGTTCAGCGCGAAGATGCTGCTGTTGCGCATGGAGCGGCTGCCCGGGTGGCTGCTGCCCGTCGTCGGCGGACTGGTCTTCGCCGTACTCACGGTCCTGTGGCTCACCTCGGCGCTGTGGTTCTTCCGCACCTTCGGAGCGACGGCATGACGGACGGCAGAGCGGACGACGGATACGGCTGCGGGACGGCCGGGGGTGCGACCCGCCGCACCGGTGGGGAGGGCGCGGCCCGGCGGACGGTGGTTCGGGCCGGGGTGGCGGGCGCCCTGGCGGTGACCGCTGCGGGCTGCAGCCGGTACGGCGAGGAGAGCGGCGGCGGGGCGTCCCCGCCGCCCGCACGGGAGCGGACGGGTGGCGTGACGCCGCCCCCGGCGGACGGAGGCGTGCGGCTCGGCGCCACGTCCGAGGTGCCGGAGGGCGGCGGGAAGGTCTTCAAGGCCGAGAAGGTCGTGGTGACGCAGCCCGTGGCGGGAGACTTCAAGGCGTTCTCGGCCGTCTGCACCCACCAGGGCTGTCTCGTCGACAAGGTCGGGAACGGGACCATCGACTGCCCCTGCCACGGAAGCAGGTTCGGTGCCGGGGACGGCGCGGTGGTGGAGGGCCCGGCGACGCGGCCGCTGGAGAGGAAACGGATCACCGTGTCCGGGGGCGAGATCCGGCTCGGCTGAGTCCGCCCTCCGGAACCCGGTGCCGCATCGGGCAGGGTTTGCCCGTCCGGGAGCGGCGTCCGGCGCACGGGCTCTCGCCGGGCCTCCCGCCGAGGGGAAGGACCGCCAGGCGCCGGACCGGCCTCGTGGTGGGCCTGCCCGGTTGATCCGGCAACGCCGCGAGCCGCCGTGCCGGGCACCCGGCACGGCGGCGCCGGACGCCGCGGCGTCGGACGTCGCCCGACGCGGCACCAGCCGCCGGTGCTTCGCCGCCGACCGCCCCGGAGCCGCCCGGTCCGCCCACCGCGTCCCCACCGCCCGCGGGCCCATGTCCGCCGGCGCAGCGGGCGGACCGGGGGCGCGGCGCACCATGACTTGATAGGCAAGTCAACACTTGCCTATTCTGCGGTCGTGGCCGACGACCTCTTCAGAGCCCTGGCCGACCCCACCCGCCGCACCATCCTCGACGAGCTCGCGGAGAGGTCCGGGCAGACGCTGTTCGAGATCTGTGCGCGCCTGAGCATGAGGCACGGGCTCGGCATCTCGCGCCAGGCGGTCTCCCAGCACCTTGCCGTGCTGGAGGCCGCCGGGCTCGTCGAGACCAGGCGGGAGGGCCGCTACAAGTTCCACGACCTGAACACGGACCCGCTGCGGCACATCGCCGAGCGATGGCTCGTACCCGACACACCGGAACCGGAGGACGGCACCCCATGAAGATCCATCTGACCGGCGTCTTCGTCGACGACCAGGCCAAGGCCCTGCGCTTCTACACCGAGATCCTCGGCTTCGTGAAGAAGCACGACGTCCCGGTGGGCAAGCAGGACCGGTGGCTGACCGTCGTCTCCCCCGAGGAGCCCGGCGGCACCGAACTCCTCCTGGAGCCCGCCCGCCACCCGGCCGCCAGGACCTACCGCGACACGCTCGTCGAGGACGGCATCCCGCTCGCCCAGTTCGCCGTCGACGACGTGGAGGCGGAGTACGAGCGGCTGAGCGCCCTCGGCGTCCGCTTCACCCAGAAGCCCCTGGAGATGGGCCCCGTCACCACCGCCGTCCTCGACGACACCTGCGGCAACCTCATCCAGATCGCGACGCGGCCGCGGTAGGCGCCCGGCCGCGTACGGGGCTCTCCCGGACGGTCCGCTCCTGCGCCGCCACCGTGCGGGCCGGGAGCGTCCGCCCACCGCGCCCGCGAGCCCCGTCCGCGGGCGCCCCGGCCCGCGGACAGGGGTGGCGTAGCCTTCGCCCATGACTCCCGGGGACCTGGTGCGCGACCACACGATCTACTCCTGCGTGATGGGTTCACGGGCCTTCGGCCTGGCCACGGACGGCAGTGACACCGACCTGCGCGGTGTCTTCCTCGCGCCCACCGCCTTGTACTGGCGCTTCGACAAGCCGCCGACGCACGCCGAGGGGCCCGCGGAGGAGCAGTTCTCGTGGGAGCTGGAACGCTTCTGCGAACTGGCGCTGCGGGCCGATCCGAACGTCCTGGAGTGCCTGCACTCACCGCTCGTCGAGCGCGTCGACGACACCGGCCGCGAACTGCTGGCGCTGCGCGACGCGTTCCTCTCCCGGCAGGCCCACGGGACGTTCGTCCGCTACGCCCTCGGCCAGCGGCGCAAACTGGACGCCGATGTACGGCAGTACGGCGTTCCGCGCTGGAAGCACGCGATGCACCTGCTGCGGCTGCTGGCGAGCTGCCGCGACCTGCTCCGCACGGGCCGGCTGGTGATCGACGTGGGCGACGACCGCGAGCGGCTGCTCGCCGTGAAGCGGGGCGAAGTGCCCTGGCGGGAGGTCGAGTCCTGGATGACCCGACTGTCCGAGGAGGCCGATGCGGCGACGGCCGGAAGCCCGCTCCCGGCCGAACCGGACCGGGCGCGGGTCGAGGACTTCCTGGTCCGGGTACGGCGGGCGTCAGCGCTGCGGGCGGCTGAGCCGGTTCCGGACGGCGAAGTCGTGCAGGCCGTCGCGGGCGGTGGCCTCGTCGGGGGCTGACGAGCGCGCCCGGGCCTCGGGTGAGGGCGGCCGCTCCGGCACACGGCCCGCCGCGGCCTCGGCCGGACGAACGTCCGAGACGGGGAAACCTCAAGCGTCCCAGAGGGCACCCAGCGTCAGCAGTTCGCTCCGGTACTCGATGCGCTCCTCCCACTCCTTGGGCCAGGCCCGGGCACCGAGGTGGGCCCCGGCGAAGGCGCCGGCGAGACAGGCGATCGAGTCGGAGTCGCCCCGGGTGCAGGCAGCCCGGCGCAGCGCCGTCAGCGGCTGCTCGGGGAAGAGCAGGAAGCAGTGCAGGGCGGTCGCGAGGGCCTCCTCCGCGATCCAGCCGTCCCCGGTGGCGAGGCACGGATCGGTCTCCGGGTCGGCGTCGCGCAGAGCGCCGGCCAGGCGCTCCAGCACCGTCAGGCACTCGTCCCAGCCGCGTTCGATGAACGCCTCCGGCGTGGCGTCGTGGGCGTACGTCCAGAGGTCGCCGAGCCAGCCGTGGTGGTAGCGCGAGCGGTTCTCGTACGCGTACGACCGGAGCCGTCCGACGAGGCCGAGCGGTTCCGTGCCGCGGGCGAGCAGGTACACGGCCCGCGCCGTGAGGTCGGAGGCGGCCAGCGCGGTCGGGTGGCCGTGGGTGAGCGCGGCCTGGAGCTGGGCGGCTCCGGCGCGCTGCCCGTCGCTGAGGCCGGGCACCAGCCCGACGGGCGCGACGCGCATGTTGGCCCCGCATCCCTTGGACGCGATCTGGCTGGCCTCCTGCCAGGGCATGTCGCTGTCGAGCTTGTGGCAGGCGACCAGGCAGGTGCGGCCGGGTGCGCGGTTGTTGTCGGGCGAGTGGTACCAGTCCACGAACTCCTCGCGCACCGGCCGGGTCAGCCGCAGCGGGGCGAGCAGTCCCCGGTCCGTGGCCGTGCGGATGCCGCGGGCGAGGGCCAGCGTCATCTGGGTGTCGTCGGTGACGATCGCGGGCCTCGGCAGGTCCATGGCGCGCCAGGGCCCGAACGTGGCGAGGATCGAGGGCACGTCCTTGAACTCGGTGGGGAAGCCGAGCGCGTCGCCGAGCGCCAGCCCGACCAGGGTGCCGGTGGCGGCCTGCTTGGTGGCGGTCCTCGTCGCCGCCAGGTCGGTCGTGTCCGTCATGTCGAATGCCGTCCTTCCGGTCGCAGTAGCGGAGGGTGCAGGGCGTTCGCCGGCCCCGCGCGGTAGAGCGCGGCCGGCTTTCCCCGGCCGCCGGTCAGGCGCGCGCCTCCTTCGACGGCTTCCACGAAGCCGGGCGTGGTGAGGACCTTGCGCCGGAAGTTGGGGCGGTCGAGCTCGACGCCCCAGACGGTCTCGTACACCTGCCGCAGCTCGCCGAGGGTGAACTCGGCGGGGCAGAAGGCGGTGGCGAGGCCGGTGTACTCGAGCTTGGCGCCGACGCGTTCGTGGGCGTCGGCGAGGATGCGCTCGTGGTCGAAGGCGAGACGGCCCTGTCCTCCGTGGGGCACCCAGCGGGCGTGCGCGGCGTCGCCGCCGCCGCGCGGCTCGGGCAGATCGGGCACGAGGGCGGTGTACGCGACCGACACGACGCGCATCCGCGGGTCGCGGTCGGGATCGCTGTAGGTGCGCAGTTGCTCCAGGTGGAGGCCGGCGACGGTGCTCGCCGACAGGCCGGTCTCCTCGGCGAGTTCGCGGCGGGCTGCCTGCCCGGCGGACTCCTTCGGGAGGATGAATCCGCCGGGCAGCGCCCAGGCGCCCTTGTACGGCTCGGCGCCGCGCTCGATCAGCAGGACGTGCAGTTCGCCGTCGCGGACCGTGAAGACGGCGAGGTCCACGGTGACGGCGAAGGGCGGGAAGGCCCTCGGGTCGTATCCCTCGACGGTCATCGGAGCTCCGGCACGGGGGCGTCCCCGCCGCGGGTGGGCAGGGGGTCGGCGAAGTGCCAGCCGTCGGCGAGCAGTTCGTCGACGGCGCCGACGGCCGTGGCGAGCCGCTGCTCGTGCGGGCCGGTGACCGTGATGAACCGCCTTCCGGTACGGGTGAGTTCCTCGGCGAACCGGGCGGTCATCCACGGCCGCAGATGCTCGCCGTCGCGCAGCCCGTCGTCCTCGAAGGGCACTCCCTCGTGGTCCGTGAGCAGCCAGAGGTCGCCCCGTCCGGCGGCGGCGATCCGGGCGACCTCCTCGTGCCTGCCGCCCAGGTAGCGCTCGTGCCAGACGGTGGTGGCGAAGGCGTCCGTGTCGCAGATCAGGACCGGGGAGCCGATCCGGGCGGCGGCGTTCTCCAGTTCGGTCTGGCGCCGGGCGATCAGCGGGAAGTCGTCGCCGTCGAACCGCACGTCCGACCAGGTGGCACCGGGCCGTTCGGTCCGCAGGGCGGCCAGTCTCCGCTCGCTGAACTCCCTGCCGTACTCGGGCACGGCGGCGGTGCGCGACCAGACCCCGCCGCGTGCCCGGTAGTGGGCGGCGAGCGCCTCGGCGAGGGTGGTGGTGCCGGTGGACTCCGCGCCGAGGACGACCACGCGCCGGGCGAGGGCGGCCCGTACGGGCGGCTCCAGGAAGTCCCAGCAGCCGACGGGGTCGTTGCGCACGGCCGTGCCGGAGACCGGGAAGACCGTGCGCCCCGGGTCGACGCAGATCGAGTCGGCGCGGAACCTGCGGGCCAGTTCGTCCCCGTACGCCTCGGAGGTGAAGACGGCGTCCACGCGCCCGGGGACGGCCGAGCGGAAAACCGCCATGTGCGCGTCCCAGACCGCCGGGTCGGCGATGTCGACGGGGATGTCGTCGATGGCGCCGACCACCCGGACGTCCGGGTGCACCTCGCTCATCCACGCCATCCGCGCGTCCAGCGGGATCGACTCCACGGACGCGGCGCAGACGAGGACGGTCAGCCGGTCGCAGCGGTCGCGGGCGGTCCGTACGAGGTGGTGGTGGCCCGCGTGCGGCGGGTAGAACTTGCCGAGGACGAGACCGTGCCGGTAGCGCTTCACGTCGTCACCTCCGCGGTCGTGTCCTTCCGCGTTCCGCCGTCGGGCACCGGCAGCGCGCGCCGCGCGGCCAGGTCCCGCGACCAGTGCCGCAGCCCGAGGACGCAGAGCGTCAGGAAGCCGATGTACAGCAGCGCGGTGAGGTACAGCTCCTTGTACGCGTACAGGGGCACGTAGACCACGTCCGCCGCGATCCACAGCCACCAGGACTCCAGCCGCTTGCGGCACTGCCCGTACGTCGCCGTCAGGGACAGCGCGGTGGTCAGCGCGTCCCAGAACGGGACGTCCGAGTCGGTGGCGCGGTCCAGGAGCAGCGTCAGCGCGACTGTCCCCACCACCCCCGCCGCGAGCAGCCACGTCCACTCGGTGCGCGTGGTGCGGCGCACCGGGAGGGCGTCGGAGCCTGGTCCACCCCCGTGGGTCCAGGTCCACCAGCCGTACACGGCGAGGGTGATGAAGACGACCTGCAGCCCCGCGTCGGCGTACAGGCCGGCCTGGGTGAAGAGCAGGACGAAGAGGACGTTGTTGGCGATGCCGACGGGCCAGTTGGCGATGTGCTGCCGGGCGACGAGCCAGACGCACAGCGCCCCGCTGCCGAAGCCGAGCACCTCGGTCCAGCCGACCGGCGTGCCGAGCAACGTGAACAGCGGCTGCTGGAGCGGTGCGAGTACGTCCGAGGGGCTCACGACCGCTCCCTTCTTTTAGAGTCACTATGACTATAAAGGGGGAAGGGGTGGCCCGACAAGCACAACGACGGAAGGCTGGGGAGCGGCGCCCGGCGCGGGCACCGCCGCACGGGCCGCACAGTGGCAAAGGGACCAGGCTGGAATGAACGGGCCGTTGCTGCACCGGCGCTTCCCCGAGTTGTCCGGGACACTCCCCGTGAGCCGCTCGGAGACGGGCCGACGCCCGTGCGCGAACTGGCGGGTCTCACCGGCCCGATCCCTCTGTGGTGCAGGACGAGAGCGGGTACGGCTCCGGGGGCTGGGGCGGGAACAAGGTCCGCAAGCTGGAGTGGATCCTCCCCGACGTGCGCCGCCGCGGAGCCCGCACGATCCTCACGGTGGGCGGCACCGGCACCAACTGGGGTCTGGCCACGGCCCTCTACGCGAGCGAACGGGGACTGCGGACGGCCGTCGCCCTGATCGACCAGCCCGCCGAAGACCATGTCCGGCGCCGGCTCGATCGGCTGCGCCGCTCCGGTGCCACCCTCCACTTCACCCGCACGAAGGCCCGGACGAACACCGCCGCGCCCTGGCTCTTCCTGCGCCATTCGACGCACGGGCACCTGCCGTACTTCCTGCCCGCCGGCGGCTCGTCCCCGGTCGGCACCCTCGGCTGTGCGGAGGCGGCACTCGAACTGGCGGAGCAGGTGGCCGCGGGCGCTCTTCCCGAGCCGTCCCACATCGTGACCGCCGTCGGCTCGGGAGGGACCGCGGCCGGGCTCGCCCTCGGCCTCCGGCTCGCCGGCCTGGAGCGCACCCGGGTCGTCGGCGTGGTCGTCAACGACACCCTCCGACTCGACGCACGCACCGTCGCCGCCCTGGCCGGGCGGACGGAACGGCTGCTGCGCGCACGGGGAGCGGACCTGCCCGGCGAGGTGGTCGCACCCGACGACGTGACGCTGGTACGGGACTGGCTGGGCCCCGGCTACGGGCATCCCACGCCGCGGGCGCTGGAGGCCCGGCGCCTGGCCGCGGAGAAGGCGGGGCTGGAACTCGAACCCGTCTACACGGCCAAGGCGTTGGGCGCCCTGCTGGACATGGCCGACGGCGGCCGGTTCGGCGGCGGGCCCGTACTGTTCCTCCAGACCCACGGCCCCCGGGACAGCGCCTGACCCGCGGGGCGCGGACAGCCGGCGCCCACCGCTCAGGACGGCGGGCGGGCGCCCGGGATCCGGGCGCCCGGGGGTGCCGTTCTCCCGCCGCCGCTCACCGCCCGCGGGAGAACGGCGGAAGGCGTTCCCCGACGCTCACCGCCGGGGAACGGCAGGTGTCAGAGCCCGACTTCCTTCATCAGCATGCCGACCTCGGTGTTGCTCAGCCGGCGCAGCCAGCCGGACTTCTGGTCGCCGAGCGCGATCGGGCCGAAAGCGATCCGTACGAGCTTGTCGACGGGGAAACCCGCCTCGGCCAGCATGCGGCGGACGATGTGCTTGCGGCCCTCGTGCAGCGTGACCTCGACGAGGTAGTTCTTGCCGGTCTGCTCCACGACCCGGAAGTGGTCCGCGCGGGCGTACCCGTCCTCCAGCTGGATGCCTTCCCTGAGGCGCTTGCCGACCTCGCGCGGGAGGGGGCCCTGGACCGCGGCGAGGTAGGTCTTCTGCACGCCGTACTTCGGGTGCGTCAGCCGGTGCGCCAGCTCGCCGTGGTTGGTGAGCAGGATGATGCCCTCGGTCTCGGTGTCGAGTCGCCCGACGTGGAACAGACGGGTCTCGCGGTTGGTGACGTAGTCCCCGAGGCACTGACGCCCGTCCGGGTCCTCCATGGTCGAGACGACCCCGGCCGGCTTGTTGAGCGCGAAGAACTGGTACGACTGCGTGGCGACCGTCAGTCCGTCGACCTTGATCTCGTCCTTGGCCGGGTCGACGCGCAGCCCCTGCTCGGTCACGATCTCGCCGTTGACCTCGACACGGGCCATGTCGATCAGCTCCTCGCAGGCGCGCCGCGAACCGTAGCCGGCGCGGGCGAGCACCTTCTGCAGCCGCTCGCCCTCCTGCTCGGCACCCGGAAACGTCTTGGGCGTGCCGGTCCGGGGCTTGTTCGCGTAGCGCTCGCGGTTGCGCTCCTCGGCACGGGTCTCGTACTCACGGGAGCGGGCGGGGGCCGTACGCCCGCCACCGCGCTGCGGGGACTGCTTCGGACCCCCCTTGGCGCCGCCCCGGGCGGCCGCGCCGCGCCCCTTCTTCGGGCCCTCGGACGCCGAGCCCCCGACGTCGTAGCGGCGCTCCTCGGGACGGGGCTTGCCCGCGCGCTTCGGCTTGTCGTCGCGCTGCCCCCCGCTCCTCGACCGGGCGGCGCCCCCACCGGCACCCCGGTAGTCGCCGCGTCCGCTGCTGTTCCTGCCGCTGCTTCGCATCAAAGTTCCGTCGTCGTCGTGTCGTCTGCGTCTGTGTCCGGGGCGTCCGGATCGAACGACGGGACACCCTCCTGGGTCTCGGCCTCGATCGCCTCCGCCTCGGGGAGGAACGGCGCGAGCTCGGGGAGCTCGTCCAGGCCGCGCAGGCCCATCCGCTCCAGGAAGTAGTTCGTCGTCCTGTACAGGATCGCACCTGTTTCGGGTTCCGCGCCCGCCTCCTCGACCAGACCGCGTTGGAGGAGGGTGCGCATGACGCCGTCGCAGTTCACTCCGCGCACCGCCGAGACCCGGGAGCGGCTGACGGGCTGCCGGTACGCGACGACGGCCAGCGTCTCCAGGGCGGCCTGCGTGAGCCGGGCCTGCTGGCCGTCGAGGACGAAGCGCTCGACGGCGGCGGCGTGCTCGGGGCGGGTGTAGAAGCGCCAGCCACCGGCGACGAGCCGCAGCTCGAAGCCGCGGCCCTGGACCGTGTACTCGTCCGCGAGCTCGCGCAGGGCGTCGGCGACGGCGCGGCGGGGCTGCTCGAGGACCTTGGCGAGGTGCTCCTCGGTGGCCGGCTCGTCGACGACCATGAGAACGGCCTCGAGTGCCGGCTTGACGGCCGGCCGGTCCACGGGGACCTCCCCGTTCCCGGGCGTGGTGGCGGTCCGGGCCCCGGGCGCGGCTGCGGTACGGGTCCCGGGCGCGGCGGGCTGTTCGAGGGCGTCGCTCACGCCTTGTCCTCCATGCTCTCGGGGGTCCGGTCGAACTCGTCCGTGACGTGCGCGCCGGCCTCGCCGCCGGCCCAGGTGACCACCAGCTCCCCCAGGGCGTCCTCCTGGTCCAGGACGACGGCCCTCTCACGATAGAGCTCCAGCAGGGCGAGGAACCGAGCGACCACGGTGAGGGTGTCCGTCACCCCGTCGGTCAGCTCCCGGAAGCTCGCCCTGCCGCGTTCGCGCAGCAGGCCCACGACGACCTCGGCCTGCTCGCGCACGCTCACGAGCGGTGCGTGGATGTGGTCCACGTACACCTGCGGCTTCGGCCTGGGCTGCATCGCCTTGACCGCGAGCTTGGCGAAGCCCTCCGCGCCGATGCTGATGACGACGTCGGGAAGCAGTTCGGCGTGGTGGTCCTCCAGGCCGACGGTACGGGGGTACCGCCGCGACTCCTCGTCGAGCCTGCCGGCGAAGATCTCCGCGACCTGCTTGTACGCGCGGTACTGGAGCAGCCGGGCGAACAGCAGATCCCGCGCCTCCAGGAGCGCGAGGTCAGCCTCGTCCTCCACCTCGGCGGCCGGCAGCAGCCGGGCGGCCTTCAGGTCCAGCAGGGTCGCGGCGACGACCAGGAACTCGGTGGTCTGGTCGAGGTCCCAGTCGGGTCCCATGGCTCGGATGTGCGCCATGAACTCGTCGGTGACCTTGGAGAGGGCGACCTCGGTGACATCGAGCTTGTGCTTCGAGATCAGCTGCAGCAGCAGGTCGAACGGTCCCTCGAAGTTCGCGAGCCGCACCGTGAACCGCCCGTCGTCGACGGTCTCCGCCGCCGGCCCGTGGGGCTCGGTGGACCCGTCAGGCGCGGCGGCGGTGTCGTGGACCGTGTCCGCGAGGACGACCGCGGAAACGCCGGCCCCGGATCCGGCCGCCGCGACGGCGCCGGGGGGCGGACCCCCGTCCCGGCCGCGCGGGTCCGTGGCGCCGTCGGAGCCGGTCGAAGGGGTACCGGCCGCTTCGGCGTCCTCCCGGGGTGCCGCCGGCTCGGCGGCACCCTCCTGGGGAGCGGGAGGAGGAACGGGAGCGGGAACGAAGGCCGGAGCGGACGCCCGCACCGGAACGGAAACCGGAACCGGAACAGAGGCTCTGACCGGAGCGGGCGCGGGCTCCCGCTCCTCGGCCGGGGCGGTGGCGGAGCCGTCGCGTCCGGAATCGGGGTCGTGCCCGCGCTGCCGGCCCGGCTCGGGTGCGCTGGACGCCGCCCCGGGCCCGTCGTCGCCGACCCCACCGTCATGAGGCGGGGTCCGCCCCGGGCCGGAGGACGCCTCTCCAGGGCGGTCTGCGCGACCCGGAGCGGAACCGGGGGCTCGGGGGCCCGTCTCGGCCTCCGTGGGCCGCTCGTGGGCGACGCCTGACTCCGGTGCCGGGTCCGCCGACGGCGCGGGTGCCGTCCCCGGGCCACGGCCCAGCGTGCGACGGGGCGGGCGGGCCGGAGGCCGGGGTGCGGCGGGGTCGGTCGGCGGCATCGTGGTCCAGTGGGCGGAGGGGAACGTCGCGCGCAGGCTACCCGGTCAGCGACCGCGCAGGCGGCGCACCAGGATGCTCGCGTCGCCCCGGGACTCGAGGTCCGCCAGGACGACCGCCACCGCTTCGCGGACGATGCGCCCGCGGTCCACGGCCAGTCCGTGTTCGCCGCGCAGCACCAGCCGCGCGTGCTCGAGGTCCATGAGTTCCTCGGCCGAGACATAGACCGTGATCTTCTCGTCGTGCCGTTCCCGGCCGCTGGGCCGGCGGCCCGCCGCGCGCCCCCGGCGGCGCGGGGCGGCCGACTCCTGCGGGCGGCGCCCCTTCGGCGCGGCCGACTGGTCGCCGTCCGCCGCGCGGCTCCGCGGTTCCGCGGCTTCCGCCTCACCGGCCGGGGAATGCTCCTCCGAGGCCACCGGGGCGCCCGCTCCGGACGACCCCGGTGGCGGGGGCTGCGACGCGGCCGGAGGCGACTCGACCGGGTCGCTCTCACCGGCCGGCGCCGGAACCCGCGCCTCGCCGTTGGCCCCCGCCTGACCCCGCCTCGGGGACGAGGACTGCAGCCCCATGCCCCCGGTCGTACGGAACAGCTCGTCGGCTCCGGGCAGACTCACTCGGCGTGACACCGGGCGAGCACCTCCCTGGCGAGCTGGCGGTAGGCGGCGGCGCCGACGGAGTTGGAGGCGTACGTCGTGATGGGCTCACCGGCGACGGTCGTCTCCGGGAAGCGCACCGTGCGCCCGATGACCGTGTGGTAGACGTGGTCGTCGAACGCCTCGACCACCCGCGCCAGCACCTCGCGGCTGTGCACCGTGCGCGAGTCGTACATCGTGGCGAGGATGCCGTCGAGTTCCAGGTCCGGGTTGAGCCGCTCCTGGACCTTCTCGATCGTCTCGGTGAGCAGGGCGACGCCGCGCAGCGCGAAGAACTCGCACTCCAGCGGCACGATCACCTTGTGGGCCGCCGTCAGGGCGTTCACCGTCAGCAGGCCGAGCGACGGCTGGCAGTCGATCACGATGTAGTCGTAGTCCTGCATCAGCGGCTTCAGGGCGCGTTGCAGCGTCGACTCGCGGGCGACCTCGCTCACGAGCTGGACCTCGGCCGCCGAGAGGTCGATGTTGCTCGGCAGCAGGTCCATGTTGGGCACGGCGGTCTTCAGCAGGACCTCGTCCGCGGACATGCCCCGCTCCATGAGCAGGTTGTAGACGGTGAGGTCGAGCTCCATCGGGTTCACACCGAGACCGACCGACAGGGCGCCCTGCGGGTCGAAGTCGACGAGCAGCACCCGGCGTCCGTACTCCGCGAGCGCGGCGCCCAGATTGATGGTAGACGTCGTCTTGCCGACGCCGCCCTTCTGGTTGCACATCGCGATGATCTTCGCGGGGCCGTGGTCGGTGAGCGGGCCGGGGATAGGGAAGTACGGCAGCGGGCGCCCGGTCGGGCCGATGCGCTCGCGGCGCTGGCGGGCCGCGTCGGGCGCGAGCGTGGCCGCGTACTCCGGATCGGGCTCGTACTCGGCGTCGGGGTCGTAGAAGTGCCCCTCGGGCACCTCGTCGTAGTCGGCGAAGTGGGTGGACTCTCGGCCACTCTCGTTGCCGGCCATGGCGTTCACGTGTTGGCCGTCCATCATCTTCATCGTGTGGGCTGTCGTCGTCATGTGCTGGTGAGTCGCGAAGGTACGGACAGCGACGGAGCCGACAGCTTCGGGCCCGGACGAGGGCGCCTGGCCCGGCGTCGGGGATACCTCCACGCCCATGGGGCGCACCGGGAGCATTCCTGGGCGGCCACCCCCGGGAGAAAATGTCGACTCATTCACAAGTCGTCTTACCTCCTTGGACGTGACCAGGAAACTTATCGATAGGTCAGCGTGGCACCATGCCGACGGTTGGCGACTCTATGGCGTGTCACCGGTCCGCAGCAACACAATCCGCCGGACCCGGCCCGATGTGTCGGCAACCGAACCCCCCGCTGTCAAGGGTGCACAGCGGCCGTTCCGCGCCTTTCGACGGTGTGCGAATCGGTTGAAGGGTTACGTTCAAGGCGAGTTGAACGAGCGGCCCGCGCCGGCCGGACACACGTCCGGCCGGACCTTGCTCCTCAAGGTCCGGCCGGATACGTGATGTTGACGACCCCGGTTGACAGGGCGGTCGGTTGTCGTCGCGCGTCAGCCGAGCAGCGTGTTCAGCTCGACGGTCTCGAGGCCGTGCGCCTCGGCGACCTCCTTGTAAACGACCTGGCCCTCATGGACGTTGAGGCCCTTGGCCAGCGCCGGGTCACGACGGAGCGCCTCGACCCAGCCGTTGTTCGCCAGCGACACGACGTAGGGGAGCGTGGCGTTGGTGAGCGCGTTGGTGGAGGTGTTGGGCACGGCGCCGGGCATGTTGGCGACGCAGTAGAAGACCGAGTTGTGGATCCGGAAGGTCGGCTCGGCGTGCGTGGTCGGACGGGAGTCCTCGAAGCAGCCACCCTGGTCGATCGCGATGTCGACAAGGACACTTCCCGGCTTCATCCGGGAGACGAGCTCGTTGGTGACCAGCTTCGGCGCCTTGGCGCCGGGAATGAGAACCGCACCGATGACGAGGTCGGCGTCGAGGACGGCCTTCTCCAGCTCGAAGGAGTTGGACATGACGGCCTTGACCTTCGTGCCGAAGATCTTGTCGGCCTCGCGCAGCTTGTTGATGTCGCGGTCCAGCAGCGTCACCTCGAAGCCCATGCCGACGGCGATCTGCGTGGCGTTCCAGCCGGAGACACCACCGCCGATGACGACGGCCTTGGCCGGGGTCACGCCCGGGACCCCACCGGGCAGCACGCCGCGGCCGCCGGCCGGGCGCATCAGGTGGTAGGCGCCGACCTGCGGGGCCAGCCGACCCGCGACCTCGGACATCGGGGCGAGGAGCGGCAGGGCGCGGTTGGGGAGCTCGACCGTCTCGTAGGCGATGGCGGTGGTGCCGGACTCGATCAGGGCGTCCGTGCACTCCTTGGAGGCGGCAAGGTGCAGGTAGGTGAAGAGGACCTGGTCCTTGCGCATGCGGTGGTACTCCTCCGCAATGGGCTCCTTGACCTTGAGCACCATGTCGGCGGTGGCCCAGACCTCGTCGGCGGTGGGCAGGATCCGCCCGCCCGCGGCGACGAACTCCTCGTCCGTGATCGAGGAGCCGACACCGGCGTTCGCCTCGATGAAGACCTGGTGGCCGTTGCGCACGAGCTCGTGCACGCCGGCGGGGGTGATGGCCACCCGGAACTCGTTGTTCTTGACCTCGCGGGGGATGCCGACCTTCACGTCGATCACGGTCCTTGGCTCAGGGGGATTCTGGTGCAATTCCATACTTACCCGGATACGCCGGGCGTATCGGATGGACCGGGGCGACACCCGGCAGAGCCAGTCTAATGAAGGACTTCCAGCTGTCTAGCCTTGCAAAGCAATTTTCTCTGACGAGAACACTACGGATTTCGTAGGCCGGAGCCATCGCCTCCCAGCAGTCGCTCAGCGGCAGAACGGTGCAGCCCGGCCGCGGCGGCGTCACCGAGGCGGTCCAGCGTGTCGGCCAGCCGCAGCTGGAGTGCGGCCTGGAGCCGCAGGTCCCCGGCCCTGCGGGCCCAGGCCACGGCCTCCTCGCAGGTGCGCAGCGACTCCTCCGGGCGCCCCGCGTACTCCTGGACCCGGGCCGTCTCGCTCAACGCCCGCGCGTGTCCGGGCAGATCGCCGAGGCGCCGGTATCCGGCCGCGGCCGCGCGCCAGCTGCGCAGCGCCTCCCCGTACCGCCCGGCGTAGGTGTGCACACCGCCCAGCCGGCCGTACAGCCGGGCCTCGTCCGCGCGCTCACCCCGGGCGAGGCGCTGGGCGAGGGCCCGCCCGTACCAGTCCGCCGCCCGCTCCCAGTCCTCGAGTTCCTGGTAGGCACCGCCTACGGATTCCATCGCCCTGGCTGCGGCGTACGGGTCGTTTCCGCGGCGTCCCGCGTCCAGAGCCGCCCGGTACCGCGCCAACGCCTCCTCCGTCCGGCCCGTCCCGGCGTCCAGGTCGGCCAGGTTCAGCAGTGCGGCGGCCTGCTCCCGGTGCAGATCACGCCGTACGGCCACGTCCAGGACGAGCTGATGGAGCCCGTAGAGCTCGGGGGCGGCGGACTCGGTGCCGCGGTGGGCGACCAGCGCCCGGACGAGCGCGGCGATCAGCCGCCGGGCCAGCGTGTCCAGCTCTCCGTCGGCCACCGCGATCCGGGCGGCCCCGAGCAGCGCCGGCCGGCGCTCCTCCAGCCACGCCGCGGCGGCCCCGGGGCCGGAGAAGCGCAGGGCGCGCGGCAGCCCCGCGAGCTTCTTGCGGGCCGTGGATCCCTCCGCTTCGGTGACGGCGCGGCAGGACTGCAGCAGCCGCACGGTCCGCTCCAGCATCCGGGCCCGGGCGAGCTGCACCTCGGCGGGCCGCTCCTCCTCCGTCACGAGCGCGAGCAGCAGCGGGGCGAGGCAACCCGGCACCTCGTACTGCTCGCTCTCCACCGGCTCGACCGCCTCACCCGCGGCGGCGGCCGCGTGCAGCAGTCCGAGCGCGGCGAAGTCCTCCAGGGTCGAGCGGGCCACCGAGACCGAGCAGCCGGCCAGCGCGGACGCGGTGTGCGCGTCCGCCCGCCCGGCGGGGGCGAGGGCGAGCAGCCGCAGCAGCCGCGCCGCGGACTGCGGGAGCGAGTCGTGCACGAGCCGGAAGGCCCGGGCCAGCGGCCGGGCCCCGACGGGTGCCTCCGGATCGTCGGCCAGTCCCTTCAGCTGCTTGGTCGCGTCGGTGACGGATGCCTTGGGGCGGGCCGCGAGCCAGCCGCCGACCAGCACCATCGCGGCGGGCTGCCCGCCGCACTGCTCGACCAGCGACTCGGCGGCCTGAGGGTCGACGGTCACCCGCACCGAGCCGGTGAAACGGCTCAGCAGCTCGATCGCCGACTTGGCGTCCATGCCGCCGATGGTGCACGGCCGCACGTCCGGGATCCCGGTGAGCGGCCCCTGGGAGACGGCGACGACCAGGCACTCGGGGTTGTCCGGCAGCAGCGGGTCCACCTGCTCCGCGTCGGCGGCGTCGTCCAGCACGAGCACGCACCGCCGCACCGCGAGCGCCTCGCGGACCATCTCGGTGAGCAGGTCCTCTCCGGCGCCGGCCGGTGCTCCGACGCCGAGCGCCTCCAGCAGTCCGCGGGCGGTGCGGTCGGTGGGGACCGGTTCGCCGCCGGGCTCGCTGAGCCTCGCCCACAGCACCCCGTCCGGGTACTCGTCCGCCAGCCGCCGCGTCAGTTCCGCGGCGAGCGCGGTCCTGCCCGAGCCGGGCCGCCCGGCGACGAGCAGCACCCTGGCGCGAGGCGCCTTGCGCCCGGAGATCGTGTCGAGACCGGCCCGTTCGATGTCGGCCCGCAGCGCCTTCAATTCCCGCTGGCGCCCGATGAATTGCCCACCCACAGGGCCAACGGTCCCATGACCGTCCCGCTCCCCGGACAGGGGCCCTGCCTGCGACGGGCGGCTCTCGGACGAGGGTTCCTCGAAGTCCACCGCCTGATCCGTCACGGGCCACGCTCCCCAGTCCGCCACCGCACGAGCCGAACCCGCGCCGGGTGCCCGGGCGGGGCGCTCCGAGCGTAATTCAGGCATCTCGCCGAAACGGGGAGAGCGCGGCGACGCGCGGCGGGAGGGTCCCTCGATCGGATGAGCGGATGGTCACACCACCCCGTGCACGGCCGTGCACGGGGCCTGCCGTCAGGGCGGCGCTCCCGGGCCGGGGAGCGCCGCCGGGACCGTGCCGTGCCTGAGGTCCGTCCCGCGATCCCCGCGGGACGGACCTCAGGCCTCGAACGGGCGGGCCGGCCAGGGGGCCTCGGCGGGGCGGAGGGAGTCCAGGCCGTCGCCCGCGAGGGCGGCCGTGAGCGAGAGGACGCCCACCACCAGGCAGTTGTTGTGCAGGTCGCCGGCGAGTGCGCCGCGCACCAGGTCCTGAAGCGGGACGCGGGCCAGCTCCATGTCCGCCTCCTCCTCGGAGACCTGGAAGCGCTCGCCCTCCGCCTCGGAAAGGTCACGGGCCAGGAAGATCCGTACGGCCTCGTCGCAGCCGCCCGGTGTGGTGTAGACGTCCGCGAGGACCCGCCAGTCGACCGCCTTGACGTGTGCTTCCTCGTACAGCTCGCGCTGGGCCGCGGTGAGCGGGTTCTCGCCCGGGATGTCGAGCAGCCCGGCCGGGATCTCCCAGAGCTTCTGCCGCACCGGGTGCCGGTACTGGCGCAGCACCAGGACCCGGCCGTCCTCGTCGAGCGCCAGGACCGCCACCGATCCCGGATGCACCTGGTAGTCACGGCGCGCGACCGAGCCGTCGGGCATGACCACGTCGTCGGTGCGGACACTCGTCTTGTTGCCCCTGAACGGCGTCGCGGTCGCGGTGACCCGCCACTCCTCGGGGGTGTCCTTGATGGTCATGCGCGTCCTCCCAAACGCCGGAACCGGAGCGCGGAACCCGTCCCGGTCCCGTGCCCCGGCCCACCGTAACGCCTTTGCCTTACTTGCCCGTCTTGTGCCCTGCGTCCTGCCCCGCGGTCTTCCGCTCCACGGCCGCCTTCACCAGGCCGGCGAAGAGCGGGTGCGGACGGGTCGGGCGGGAGCGCAGCTCCGGGTGGGCCTGGGTCGCGACCAGGTACGGGTGCACCTCGCGCGGGTACTCGACGTACTCCACGAGCTTGTTGTCCGGGGAGGTTCCGGAGAAGACGATGCCCGCCTTCTTCTCCAGCTCCGCGCGGTAGGCGTTGTTCACCTCGTAGCGGTGCCGGTGGCGCTCCTCGACGTACGGCTCGTTCGCGTAGACCTCGCGGACGATGGAGCCCTCGGCGAGCTTCGCCGGGTAGAGACCGAGGCGCATCGTTCCGCCGAGGTCGCCCGCGCCCTCCACGTACGCCAGCTGCTCCTCCATCGTGGAGATGACGGGGTGTGCGGTGCCCGCGTCGAACTCCGTGGAGTTGGCGTCGGGGATCTCGGCCAGGTTTCGGGCTGCCTCGATCACGATGCACTGCAGGCCGAGGCAGAGGCCCAGCAGCGGGATCTTGTTCTCGCGGGCGTACTGGATCGCGCTGACCTTTCCGTCGACGCCGCGCTCGCCGAAGCCGCCCGGGATCAGGATCGCGTCCACGTCGCCGAGCTGCTTGTGCGCGCCGGCGGGCGTACGGCAGTCGTCGGACGTGACCCACTTCACCTTGACCCGGGCCCTGTTCGCGAAACCGCCGGCCCGCATGGCCTCGGTCACCGACAGATATGCGTCCGGCAGGTCGATGTACTTGCCGACGAGCGCGACACTGACCTCATGGTCGGGGTTGTGCACTCGGTCCAGCAGGTCGTCCCAGGTCGTCCAGTCGACGTCGCGGAACGGCAGGTCGAGCTTGCGCACGACGTAGGCGTCCAGGCCCTCGGTGTGCAGCACCTTGGGGATGTCGTAGATCGACTTGGCGTCGATGGCGGCGACCACGGCCGCCTCGTCGACGTCGCACATCAGCGAGATCTTGCGCTTGATGGCGGTGGGGACCTCGCGGTCGGCGCGCAGCACGATCGCGTCCGGCTGGATACCGATGTTCCGCAGCGCGGCGACCGAGTGCTGGGTCGGCTTGGTCTTCAGCTCCCCGGACGGCCCGATGTACGGCAGCAGCGAGATGTGCACGACGAAGACGTTGTCCCGGCCGACCTCGTGGCGGACCTGGCGCACGGTCTCCAGGAACGGCAGCGACTCGATGTCGCCGACGGTGCCGCCGACCTCGGTGATCACGACGTCGACGTCGTCGGTGGCCATGCGGCGGATGCGGTGCTTGATCTCGTTGGTGATGTGCGGGATCACCTGGACCGTGTCGCCCAGGTACTCGCCGCGCCGCTCCTTGGCGATCACGGTCGAGTACACCTGGCCGGTGGTGACGTTCGCGGAGCCGTCGAGGTCCACGTCGAGGAAACGCTCGTAGTGGCCGATGTCCAGGTCGGTCTCGGCGCCGTCGTTCGTGACGAACACCTCACCGTGCTGGAACGGGTTCATCGTCCCCGGGTCGACGTTCAGGTACGGGTCGAGCTTCTGCATGGTGACCCGCAGGCCCCGCGCCTTCAGGAGCGCGCCCAGGCTGGAGGCGGTCAGGCCCTTGCCGAGGGAGGAGGCGACACCCCCGGTGACGAAGATGTGCTTGGTCGTCGTAGATGTCGAGGATCGAGCCGGCATGGCCAAGAGGGGGCTCCCGTGGTCGCGAGGTGGTTGTGCGTAACGGCGCCCCACGGGGATCATCCGGGGATCACCTGGGGTGCCGTCGCTGCGGTTCGGGGGCCGCCATCCCTAGTGGGGGCACCACCGGTCCACGGGCTACCAGCGTATCAGCGCCCGGGGGAGACTGCTTCCGGCCACACAGGGCATGATGGCCTGCAGCGGGCTCCACCGGGGTTCACCAGGCGCTCACCCGTTCGGCCGCGATGCATTGTCGAGAGCGTCGCGCGGATCACCGGGGTGCGTCGTATCCTGCTCGGACACTTGATTCGGAGTATCGCTGCCGAGCCAGGCCGGTGAACGGCACCACCCCCGCCCTTCCCTCACAGTTTCGCCTGGGTGGGACACCCTTCCCGGAGCGAGCTCGTCATCGACCGATTGACCCCCTTGACCGCAGTAAGTGCCACGCTGGGCGGACGTGGCCGTTCGACTGGAGATCCACGTGGCCGGGCGCATCGAGGACTACGCACTCATCGGAGACATGCAGACCGCTGCCCTGGTCTGCCGGGACGGAACAGTCGACTGGCTGTGCCTCCCCCGCTTCGACTCGCATGCCGTCTTCGCAGGTCTCCTCGGCACCGAGGAGCACGGGTTCTGGCGCCTCGGGCCGGCGTACCCGGCGGACACGGAGCCGCCCGCGGCCAGCCGCCGCCGCTACCGGGGCGACTCGCTGATCCTGGAATCGGAGTGGGACACGCCACGCGGCACGGTCCGCGTGACGGATTTCATGCCGCCCCGTGACGGCGCACCCCAGCTGATCCGGATCGTGGAGGGCGTCAGCGGGCGCGTACCCATGCGGTCGGCCCTGCGGATGCGGTTCAGCTACGGCCGGGTCGTGCCCTGGGTGCACAAGGTGGACAACCGCACGGTCGCCGTCGCGGGCCCCGACTCGGTGTGGCTGGACACCCCTGCCGACACCTACGGCAAGGACCTGACGACCTACTCCGACTTCACGGTCTCCCCCGGCGACCGGCTCGCCTTCACCATCAGCTGGCAGCCGTCCCACCACCAGCCGCCGGCGCTGCCCGACCCCGAGGGGTCGCTCGACGCCACCGAGGAGTTCTGGCGCGAGTGGGTCGAGCACTGCACGTACCACGGTCCCTACCGGGAGTCCGTGATCCGCTCGCTGATCACGCTGAAGGCCCTCACGTACGCGCCCACCGGCGGCATCGTCGCCGCTCCCACCACCTCGCTGCCCGAGGAGATCGGCGGCGTCCGGAACTGGGACTACCGCTACACCTGGCTGCGCGACGCCGCCATCACCCTCTCCTCACTGCTGCGCACCGGCTACCGCGAAGAGGCCCGGGCCTGGCGCGAGTGGCTGCTGCGCGCCGTCGCGGGCGACCCTGAGAACCTGCAGATCATGTACGGCATCGCCGGCGAGCGGGAGCTCGGCGAGGCGGAGCTGGACTGGCTGCCCGGCTACGAGGGCTCCGCGCCGGTCCGGGTCGGCAACGGCGCTGCGAACCAGCTCCAGCTGGACGTCTACGGCGAGGTCACCGAGGCCCTGCACCTGGCCCATATGACGGGTCTGTCGCGCAACGACTACGCCTCGGTGCTCCAGCTGAGACTGATCCGGTACCTGGAGGACCACTGGGACCAGCCCGACGAGGGCATCTGGGAGGTCCGCGGTCCGCGCCGGCACTTCGTGCACTCCAAGGTGATGGCCTGGGTCGCCGTCGACCGCACGATCAAGCTGATCGAGTCCGGCGACGCGGACGGCCCGCTGGAGCGCTGGCGCGAGCTGCGCGACGAGATCCACCGCGACGTCTGCGAGAAGGGCTACGACAAGGAGCGCAACACCTTCACGCAGTCCTACGGCTCCAAGGAACTCGACGCCTCTCTGCTGCTCATCCCGCAGATGGGCTTCCTGCCGCCGGACGACAAGCGCGTCATCGGCACCATCGAGGCGATCCAGCGGGAGCTGTCCACACCGGACGGCTTCGTGCTGCGCTACCCGACGGCGGGCGACGAGGCCGGCGTCGACGGACTCGAGGGCGACGAGGGAGCGTTCCTCGCCTGCTCGTTCTGGCTCGCCGACGACCTGGCGATGATCGGGCGTGTGGACGAGGCACGCCGCCTGTTCGAGAAGCTGCTGTCGCTGCGCAACGACCTCGGGCTGCTCGCCGAGGAGTGGGACCCGAGGCTGCAGCGTCAGGTGGGCAACTTCCCGCAGGCGTTCAGCCACGTCCCGCTGATCGACACGGCGCTGCGGCTCACCGCCTCCGGCGCGTACGGCGGCTGACGCCCGCCCCCTTCCGCGGATGTGCGCGGTGGGACCGCTCGTACCTACGATGAGAATGTCCTGTCCGCGCCCCGGAAGGGGGCATCATGGCGGCCCAACCGCTCGCGGAGCCGGCTCTGACGGGACTCCGCGACTCCCTGGCCGGTGAGGCCATCACCCCGGACGACGCCGGTTACGACGAGGCCCGGGCGCTCTTCAACGCGATGATCGACCGGCGGCCCTCGGTGATCGTCCAGTGCGAGTCGGCCGCCGACGTCGCCGCTTCGGTCCGGTTCGCCCGGGATCACGACCTCGAGCTCGCCGTCCGCGGCGGCGGCCACGGCGTCGCGGGGCTGGCGACCACCGACGGCGGCCTCGTGGTCGATATGCGGCGGATGCACGCCGTCACGGTGGATCCGGACGCCCGTACGGCCCGTGCCGGCGGCGGAGCCACCATGAGCGACCTGGACCGGGCCACCCAGCCGTACGCACTGGCGACCACGGGCGGACGGGTCTCCACCACCGGACTGGCCGGCTTCACCCTGGGCGGCGGATCCGGCTGGCTGGAGCGGAAGTTCGGCCTCGCCTGCGACAGCCTCGTGGCAGTGGACCTGGTGACGGCCGACGGCGCCGAGGTGCGCGCGAGCGAGGAGGAGAACCCGGAACTCTTCTGGGCGCTGCACGGCGGCGGCGGGAACTTCGGGGTGGCCACGTCGCTGACGCTGCGGCTGCACCCGCTGCCCGCCATGTCCGTCGCGTTCCTCTTCTTCCCCGCGGAACGCGGGGAGGAAGTGCTCCCCGTGTACCGGGATGTGCTGGAGTCCGCGCCCGACGCGATGGGCGGCGGCTTCATCTATCTCACCGGACCGCCCGAGGACTTCATGCCCGAGCACCTGGTGGGACGCGCCGTGGCCCTGGCGCTGGTGACCTACGCCGGCCCGGAGCAGGAGCTGCGCAAGACCGCCGCGCCGCTGCTCGGTCTCGGTCATGAGGCCGAGATCCTCATGGAGCTTCCGTACGCCGAGCTCCAGTGCATGATCGACGACCCGCCCGGCCTGCGGAACTACTGGTCGGCTGAGTACCTCCGGGCCCTGCCGGACCCGGCTGTGGACGCGTTCTGCGCCCGCGCCGACAGCATGATCGTGCCGTCCAACTCCCAGCACATCCTCTTCCCGATGGGCGGGGCGCTGAGCCGTGACGACTCGGACTGGCCGCTGCCGTGGCGCACCGCGGAATGGGTCCTGCACCCCTTCGGCATCTGGGAGGACCCGGCGGACGACGAGCGCGGACGGCAGTGGGTCCGCGACGCCCGGACCGATGTGAAGCCGTGGTCCGTCGGCCAGGTGTACCTGAACTTCATCGGCGACGAGGGCCGGGAGCGGGTGGTCGCCGGATTCGGGGCCGAGAACTACCGGCGCCTCGCCGGCGTCAAGGCCGCGTACGACCCGGACAACGTGTTCCGGCTGAACCACAACATCAAGCCGGACTGACAGTTGTCCTTCGAACTTTCGCCCAGGTAGCGTCCCGGCAATGGAAACACAGGGCGGGATCACCGTGCAGCGGGCGCTCGAACTGCCCGCGCTGCGCGGCGGACTCCCGGAGGTCGTCGCCGGCGGGGACCGGCTGAACCGCACCGTGCGCTGGGTGCACGCCGGCGAGGTGCCCAACATCGCCTCGCTGCTCAAGGGCGGCGAACTGCTGCTGACGACGGGCCTGGGCCTGGGCACCCGGCCCGCAGAGCAGCGGGCCTTCGTGCACCGGCTCGCGGACCGCGGGATCGCGGCGCTGGTCGTGGAGCTCGGTCCCCGCTTCACCCGGCTGCCCGCCAGTATCGTCGAGGCCGCCAGGACGGCCTCACTGCCGCTGATCCAGCTCCACCGCGAGGTCCCGTTCGTCTCGGTGACCGAGGAGGTCCACACCGAGATCGTCAACGGGCACTACGCGCTGCTGCAGCAGGCGGAAGAGGTGTACCGGCAGTGCACACGAGCCCTCCTCGAAGGCGGCGGCATTCCCCAAGTGCTGCGCATCCTGGCTGACTTCACCGCCAACCCGGTGTTCCTGGAGGCCGCCGACGGCCGGCTGCTGTACGCGGCGGGCACCGGCACCGGGCCGGCCGCGGCCGATCCGCTCCAGGTGTGGGAGGGGCTGCGCGGACAGCGGTCGGCGCGGGAGGCGGGACCACCGTCCGGATCGGTCCTCGTGGACGTGCCCGGCGGAGGGCACGGGGCCGGGGCGGTACGGGCGCGGCTCGTGCTGCCGGCCGTGTCCGGGCCCCTGCTGCCGGTACACCGGATGGCGGCCGAGCGCGCGGCCGGGGTGCTCGCGGTCGTCCTCATGCAGGCCCGGCAGGAGGAGGAACTGGCGGCGCGCGGCCGCGGCGACTTCCTGACCGACCTGGGCGAGGGCCGGATCACGGCGGAGGACGCCCCCGCCCAGGCGAGGGTCCTCGGCTTCCGGCCCGGCGACGGCCCGCTGCTGCCGGTGGTGATGCGGATCGCGCCCGAGCTCTCGCCGTCCGGAAACTGGGCGCTGCTGGCCCGGGCGGTACTGGAAGAGCTGGCGTCCGTCGGCGTCCCGGTGCTCCTCGGAGTGCGGCCCGTCGAGGGGCGGGTGCCGCTGCTGCTGGGCCTGCGCTCCGAGTCGGAGCGGACGGCGGTGGCCGACCGGGTCGCGGCGGCGCTGCGCGCCGGCCTGGAGCGGGCCGGGATGTCGGGCCCTGCCCGCGCCGGGATCCACCCTCCGGTCGTCGTCGTGGGCGTCCCCGGCGGCTGGGCGGCGGCCTCGGCCGGCCTGCGGCACGCGGCGGAGTCGGCGGCGGCGGCGCAGGGACTGCCCGACCGGCCGTGGTACGACGCCCGCCGTCTCGACATCGACCTGCTGCTGTGGCGGCTGCGGAACCATCCGGACCTGGCGGCGTTCGTGGACCGCGCGGTCGGCCCGCTCCTGGAGCACGACCGCACGTCGCGCCCACCGCTGCTGCCCACCCTCCAGACGTTCCTCGCCCATGCCGGCCGCAAGGCCGAGACGGCGCGCGAGCTCCATCTCAACCGCCAGACCCTCTACAACCGGCTGGCCCGCATCTCCGAACTCCTGGGAACGGATCTGGACGACCCGCAGACCGTCCTCGCCCTGTCCCTGGCCCTGCGGGCCCGCCGCCACACCCAGTGAGGGGCCCGGCGGTCCGGCACCGGTGCGTCCCCGGCGAGCAGGGCCGCCCCACGGCGGCCGGACCGTGGGCGCGATCAGGTCGTACGGGGGCCCGGCGGCTGCGTGAGTTCGTCGTAGATGCTCAGGAGCTGGGCGATGGTCTCGTCCTCCGTCGGCCAGGTCGCCGCCTGGGCCCGGCCCGCCGCCGCGAGCCTGCGGCGGCGTTCGGGATCCGCCAGCAGCCGGCTGACCGCGGCCGCGAGGGCGACGGCGTCGCCGTACGGCACGAGTTCGGCTGCCGTGCCCACGAGCTCGGGCGTACCGCCGACCCGGGTCGCCACGAGGGGCACGCCCAGCCGGAGGGCTTCCTGGGCGAGGAGCGAACGGGCCTCCCAGCGGCTCGGGAGCAGCGCGAGGTCCGACACCGCCAGCAGTTCGCCGACGTCGTCGCGGCTGCCGAGGAGCCGGACCGGCAGGCCCTCCCGGTCGATGCGCCGCTGCAGCGCGGCACGTTCCCGCCCCTCCCCCGCGACGGCGACCAGCGGAACGGGGTCGAGACCGAGCCACCGGTGGGACGCGTCGAGCAGGGTGCCGTGGCCGCGGCCGCGTTCGAGCCTGCCGACGGCCGTCAGCAACGGCCGCTCGACCGCGCCCAGTTCGGCTCGCACCTTGCTCTCGGGCCGGTCCGGGCTCGGCGGCGGTACGGCGACCGGGGCGAGCCGGGCGTCGCGCGCGCCGCTGCTCCGGGCACGGTCCACCAGCTCGGACGACGTACCGAGCACGACGGCCGCGGTTCTCACGACCCTCCGCTCCAACATCCGCAGCACCCTGCCGCGCGCGCCCGCGGCCTGGGTCCGGGTGTGCCAGGTGACCACCAGCGGCACGCGCTGCCCGCTGATCGCCAGTGCGGTCCGCACCGCGGCGTCGAGACCGTGCGCGTGGACGACATCCGCTCCCGCGCACACCGTACGGAGCGCCCCGACCGAGGCGGGGTCGCTGCGGCGCGGCACGGGCACGAAGTGTGCCCCGGCGCCGGGGAAGTCGTACTCGTGCTCCAGGGGTGCGGGGGCGCACACGGTCACCCCCACTCCCCGCGCCACCAGGCCCCCGGCCAGTGACCTGACGTGAGCGCTGCTGCCCGCGCTGCCGCCGCCCAGTACCTGGACCGTACGCAGCTGTGTCACGCGCCAAGGATGCCAGTCCGTACGCACGTTCCGGCACCGCCGGGATGTCGTTCCCGTGTCCGGGGCCTCAACAGCCCCGACCGGATCACCCACACGGGTGAGCGCACACCGGCGGTCATCCGCTCGCCCGAGGCGGCTCTGCGGCCGCGTTTGCCGGGCGAGGACGGTTGCTCCCGGACTCCGAGGCGTGCGTGGGGCGTCATTGGTGTGCTCCTACCGCGCACGCCGCCGTGCGTGCGCCCGCAACGCGCCCGTACACCACCCGGGTGACGGCCTCAGCGCCTCTGCGAGAAGGCGGCCCCGCCCGGCACCGGGCAGGCGTGGGCGGTCCCGGCTCGGCCCCGCCCGGAGCCCGTGCGCCGTCGGGGGCTCGCACGGCGGCCGGGACGGCCGCCCGGACGGAACCACGCCGCACGTCTCCGGCGCGGTCGGTCACCCGGCGCCACACGCCCGCCGGTCGTGCCCGGCCCCGCCCGTGCGCTCAGACCTCCGCGCGCGCCGTCGCCAGCAGTTCCTCGGCGTGTGCCCGCGCCGTCTCCGAGTCCTCCTGCCCGGCGAGCATCCGGGACAGCTCGCGCACCCGGTCCTCGCCCTCCAGGACGGTGACGCCGGACCGGGTCACCGCTCCGTCGTTGGTCTTCTCGACCAGCAGCTGCCGGTCGGCGAACGCCGCCACCTGCGGCAGGTGGGTCACCACGACCACCTGCGCGGTCCTCGCGAGCTTGGCGAGGCGCCGGCCGATCTCCACGGCCGCCTTGCCGCCGACGCCCGCGTCGACCTCGTCGAAGAGGTAGGTCGGCACCGGGTCGGTCCCCGCGAAGACGACCTCCACCGCCAGCATCACGCGCGAGAGCTCACCGCCGGACGCGCCCTTGGCGATCGGCCGCGGCTGGGCACCCGGGTGCGGGGCGAGCAGCAGCTCGACCTCGTCTGCGCCGGACGACGTGTACGCGACCGTGCGCCCGTTGACCTCGACGCCGTCGGGATCGCCGGTCTGGCGGACGTCGATCGTGACACGCGCGTGCGGCATCGCGAGATGCGCCAGCTCCGCCGTCACGGCCTCCGCGAAACGATCCGCCGCCGCCGTACGGGCGTCGGTCAGCGCCTGGGCGAGGCCGGACAGTTCGGCGCGCAGCGCGTCGTGTTCCGCCGTCAGCTCACCGATCCGGTCGTCGTCGCCCTCCAGCTCGGTGAGCCTGCCGGAGCCGTCCTCGGCCCAGGCCAGGACGGCGTTGACGTCCTCGCCGTACTTGCGGGTGAGCGCGCCGAGCACGGCGCGCCGTTCCTCGACCGCCGCGAGCCGCAGCGGATCGGCGTCGAGGTTGTCGGCGTACCCGGCGAGTTCACCCGCGACATCGGCGAGCAGGATGGAGATCTCGCCCATCCGGTCGGCGAGCGCGGCCAGCGCCGGGTCGTGGGACCGGACGGCCTCCAGGGCCCGACCGGCACCGGCGACGAGCGTGGTCGCGTCGACGCCCTCGGGGTCCTCCGGATTCCCGGCGAGCGCCGCGTGCGCCACGGAGGCGGCGGATGCCAGGGCCTCGGCGTGCCCGAGCCGCTCGGCCTCGGCGGCCAGCTCCACGTCCTCACCGGCCCGCGGCTCGACGGCCGCGACCTCGTTCAGTCCGAAACGCAGCAGATCGGCTTCCTGGGCGCGCTCACGGGCGCGGGTGGTCAGCTCGGCGAGTTCGGCGGAGACGGCCTTCAGCCGCCGGTACGCGGCCACGTACTTGGCGTGCGGCCCGGCGACCGCGTCACCCGCGTACCGGTCCAGGGCCTGCCGCTGGCGGGCGGCCTTGAGAAGCCCCTGCTGGTCGGTCTGCCCGTGCACGGCGACGAGATCGTCCGCCAGCTCGGTCAGCATGCCGACCGGCACCGAGCGCCCGCCGAGGTGCGCCCGGGAGCGGCCCTCCGCGGAGATCGTCCGGCTGATCAGCAGCGCCCCGTCGTCGAGTTCGGCACCGGCCTCCTCGGCCCGCACCGCCACGGGGGCACCCGTGGGCACGCTGACCCGCCCCTCCACGACAGCCGACTTGGCGCCGATTCGTACGAGGGCGGGGTCGGCTCGCCCGCCGAGCAGCAGCCCGAGGCTGGTGACGACCATGGTCTTGCCCGCTCCGGTCTCACCGGTGACCGCCGTGAACCCCGGCGACAGCTCGACGACGGCGTCGTCGATGACCCCGAGCGACCGTATCCGCATCTCCTCCAACACGGAGAAGACCTTACGAGGTCCGGGGCCGGGTGTGCGACGGCCCCCGCCTCCCGGGCACTCAGCCGCAGGTCGGCGCGACCGTCATCACCCGTGGGGGTGGCCTGCGCGACCCGCGCGTCACCCGCCGCAGGCTCCACCACGCGCCACCACAGTGCCCGTCGGCCGACCGCCGCGCCACCTCACTCGCCACCTCACGCGTCGCCGTGCGGGGCGCAACGGCGCAGCACCCGTCGCCGCCCGCACGGGCTCGTCTCACGCGTCGCTGTGCGGGGCGCCCCGCCAGCCCGAGACGGGCAGCGCGAACTTCGCCACCAGCCGGTCCGTGAAGGAGGCGTGGTGCAGCCGGGCCAGCCGCACCGGTACCTCACCGCGCCGCACCTCCACCCGGGCCGCGGCCGGCAGTTCGACGGCGCGGCGCCCGTCGCACCACAGCACACCGTGCGGGGTGTTGGGCTGCACCTCGACCGCGAGCACCGAAGACGGCGACGTGACCAGGGGCTTCGCGAACAGGGCGTGGGCGCTGATCGGCACCATCAGCAGCGCCTCGACCTCTGGCCACACCACCGGCCCACCCGCCGAGAACGCGTACGCGGTCGACCCCGTCGGCGTGGCGCACACGATGCCGTCGCAGCCGAAGCCGGTCACCGGCCGCCCGTCGATCTCCAGGACGACCTCGAGCATCCGCTCCGGGGACACCTTCTGCACGGCCGCCTCGTTCAGCGCCCAGTCACGGTGCACGATGTCGCCGTTGCGGCGGACGACCACGTCTATCGTCATCCGCTCCTCGACCTCGTACTCCCGGGTCACGACCCGGTCGACGACCTTGTCCAGGTCGTCCCGCTCCGCCTCGGCGAGGAACCCGACCCGTCCCAGGTTGACCCCGAGCATCGGGACCCCCGAGGCACGGGCGAACTCGGCGCCGCGCAGCAGCGTCCCGTCGCCGCCGAGCACGATCAGCAGCTCGCACCCGTCGAGCACCTCCGGCGTCGCCTCGGGCACGGTCTCCACCGACTGCGGCAGCGGAAGATCGGCAGCCTCGAAGGCGAGCACCCGCACCCCGATCCCCGCGCGCAGCAGGCCCTGGACGACGAGTTCGGCGCTGCGGATCGCCGCGGGCCGGCCGGTGTGGGCCAGCAGGAACACGGTACGGGTCCGTGTCCGCGCGTCCATGGTGGTCTCGCTGGTATCGGTCAACGCGGCCCCTCCGCCACTGCGCGCTCGACATCCACCGGGTCGAGCTCCGGTGCCCCGGCCCGGAGCCAGAGAAAGTACTCGACATTGCCCGAGGGTCCCGGCAGCGGACTCGCGGTCACTCCCAGCACGCCGAGCCCCAGCTCGCCCGCCCGGCGTGCCACCGTCCGCACCGCCTCGGCACGCAGCTCCGGGCTGCGGACCACTCCGCCGCTGCCGAGGCGCTCCTTGCCGACCTCGAACTGCGGCTTGACCATGAGGACGAGATCGGCTCCGGGGGCCGCGCAGCGCACCAGCGCGGGCAGTACCAGGCCCAGCGGAATGAAGGACAGGTCCCCGACGATCAGGTCCACCGCCTCCCCGTCGATCGCGTCCAGCGTCAACTCGCGCACATTCGTACGGTCCTTGACCGTCACGCGTTCATCGCTCCGGAGAGACCAGGCGAGCTGGCCGTAACCGACGTCGACGGCGACGACGTGGGCGGCGCCCGCCCGCAGGAGCACGTCGGTGAACCCGCCGGTGGAGGCGCCCGCGTCCAGCGCCCGCCGTCCCTCCGTCTTCAGCCCCCGGGGAACGAAGGCCGCGAACGCGCCGGCGAGCTTGTGGCCGCCCCGCGAGACGTACTCGGGGTCGCCGTCGTCCTGGGCGACGACGATGGCGGCACTGGTCTCGACCTGGGTGGCGGGCTTGCCGGCGGTGTTGCCGCCGACGGTCACCCGCCCCGCAGCGATCAGCTGGCTCGCGTGCTCGCGCGAGCGGGCGAGCTTGCGGCGTACCAGCTCGGCGTCGAGACGGCGGCGTGCCACTCCTGCCACGTTCGGTTCAGCTCCTGTGGTCGTACGAGTCGTCCGGTCGGGCGTCCAGCGCGGTCAGCGTGTCGCGGAGCCCTCGGTGTACATCCTCGTACACCTCCAGATGGCCGTCCGCCGGGAGGTGGTCGGCGTCGGCCAACCGCTCGAGGTGCGCGTCGACCCCCGCGTGACCGGTGGGGACGCGCTCGACGCCCAGGGGCGCGGGGGCGCCCGGGTCGTACGGCTCCTCGGCCACGGCCCCGGCGCCGTTCCCGGTGTCCTCCCCGCCGGCCGGATCGCCGTCCGCACCTGCGGGCACGCGCCCCGCGGACGGGGAGCCCGCCGCCGGACCGGGCGCCGTCCCGGACGCCTCGTGCGCCGTCCGGGACGCTTCGATCGAGTCGCTCATGCCCAGACGCTACCGCGAAGCCCTGGGGTACCGTCGATCACAATGGCGACGACAGAGGAGTGCCGCGGCGCACTCGACAGACTTTCGGACAATCTGGCGAAGGCGGACGGGGACGTGCGCAGCGCGGCCGCTCTCGACCGATCCCTGAGCTGCCACATCAAGGACCTGGGCGTCACCTTCACCGGGCGCCTGAAGGCCGGCCGGATCGCGGTCCTGGACACGCTCGACGGCCCCCCCGCGGAGAAGGCCGACATCCGGCTGGCGATGACCGGCGACGACCTGGTGGCGATGGTCGACGGACAGCTGAACTTCGCCAAGGCCTGGGCCTCGGGCCGGGTCGGGCTCGAGGCGGGCTTCCGCGATCTGCTGCGCCTGCGGGAACTGCTGTGACGGCGGCGGCCTGAGTCGCCCCGTCTCGGCCGCGGCGTCTCAGGGTGCCGCGGTCGCCCCGGCCGCAGCGCCGGAGGCCGAGGGCAGGGAGGCGTCCGGGGCGGCCCTGCCGCGCCGGGCCAGCGGCACCACCAGCGGCGTACCCGTTTCCGGGTCGTCGATCACCTGAGCGCGGACGCCGAAGACCCGCTCGACCAGCTCGGCGGTGACGACCTCGCCGGGCGCGCCCTCGGCGGCGATCCTCCCGTCCCGCATCGCGATCAGATGGGTCGCGTATCGCGCGGCCTGGTTGAGGTCGTGCAGCACGGCGACGAGCGTGCGGCCCTGGGTCTCGTGCAGTTCGGCGCAGAGATCGAGGATCTCCAGCTGATGCTGGATGTCGAGGAAGGTGGTCGGCTCGTCGAGCAGCAGCAGCGGAGTCTGCTGCGCGAGTGCCATCGCGATCCACACGCGCTGGCGCTGCCCGCCCGACAGTTCGTCCACGTAGCGGTCGGCGAGTTCAACCACCCCGGTCGCGGCCATCGACTCCCGGACGATCCGCTCGTCCTCCGGCGACCACTGGCGCAGCAGGCCCTGGTGCGGGTAGCGGCCGCGGGCCACCAGGTCCCCGACCGTGATGCCGTCCGGCGCCACCGACGACTGGGGCAGCAGGCCGAGCGTCCGCGCGACCTTCTTCGCGGGCGTCGAGTGGATCGTCTGCCCGTCCAGCAGCACCCGGCCCCGAGTGGGCTTCAACATCCGTGAGAGGGCCCGCAGCAGCGTGGACTTGCCGCATGCGTTCGGGCCGACGATGACCGTGAACGAGTTGTCGGGTATCCCGACGGAGAGTTCCTCGGCGATCACCCGCCGGTCGTAGGCGAGGGTGACCGATTCCGCGGTGAGGCGCTGCATGAACGTACTCCTGGGGTTCTTCTCGGTCTGGTGCGGGTCTGCGCTCGTACGCCCGGCGCCGGCCGTCATATCCGGCCCGCCTTGCGTTCGGTGACGAGCAGCCAGAGCAGGTAGACGCCGCCGAGCACTCCGGTGACGACACCGACCGGGAGCCGGCGGTCACCGAACGCCGAGGTGGCGACCCAGTCCGCGACGACCAGGAGGGCGGCGCCCATCACGGCGCTCGCGGCCACGTTCGGACCGGGCGAGCGGGTCAGCCGGCGGGCGAGCTGCGGGGCGCTCAGCGCGACGAAGACGATCGGGCCGGCCGCCGCCGTGGCGACCGCGGTGAGCAGCACCGCGGAGCCCATGAGCACGGCACGGGTCCGTTCGACGCGGATCCCCAGCGCGTACGCCGCGTCGTCACCCATCTCCAGCATCCGCAGGGGCCGTCCGTACGCCAGCGACAGCGGCACCAGCACCGCGCAGACGGCGAGCAGCGGCCAGAACTGGCTCCAGTCTCGGCCGTCGAGCGAGCCCGTCATCCACACGACGGCGCGGGTGGCGTCGACGAGGTTGGCCTTGGTGATCAGGTAGTGGATGGCGCCGGTGAGCATCGCGGCGACACCGATGCCGATCAGCACGAGCCGGTAGCCGTGCACGCCCCGCTTCCAGGCGAGGAGGTAGACGACGGCGCCGGTCACCAGTCCACCGACGATCGCGCCGCCCGCGGTCGCGAAGGCGTCGCCCTTGAACAGCACGATCACCGTCAGTGCGCCGACGGTCGACCCCTGGCCGAACCCGAGTACGTCCGGACTGCCCAGCGGGTTGCGCGAGATGGACTGGAAGAGCGCCCCGCCGACCGCGAGCGCCGCGCCGACCAGCAGCGCCACCAGGACCCGCGGCAGCCGCAGGTCCCGGACGATGAACTCCTGTGCGGGCGTGCCGTCTCCGAGCAGGGTGGCGACGACCTCGCCGGGCGTCATCGGGAAGTCGCCGCTGCCGACGAGCACGACGGCGACTGCCAGCGCCGCTGCCAGCAGCAGCAGGGCGACGAGCGCCGCCCTCGGGTCCACACGGACGGACAGCCCGCCCGGGGTGCGTATCGCCTTCACGGCCTTCACAGCTGGGCCATCCTCTTGCGCCGTACGAGGTGGATGAACACGGGTCCGCCGATGAGCACGGTGACGACGCCGACCTGCAGTTCCGAAGGACGGGCGACCACCCGGCCCACGACGTCCGACCCGAGCAGCAGCACGGGCGACAGCACCGCCGCGTACGGCAGGATCCACCGCATGTCGGGGCCGGTGATGGCCCGGACGAGATGCGGGACCATCAGCCCGATGAAGACGATGGGCCCGCAGGCGGCGGTCGCCGCGCCGCACAGCAGGGTGACCGCGACCATGGCCAGCACCCGGGTCCGGGTCAGATGGGCACCCAGCGCACGGGCGGTGTCGTCGCCCATCTCCAGTGCGTTGAGCGGCCGCGCGATCAGCAGGGCCAGCACCACCCCGGCGCCGATGAAGGGTGCCACCTTCCCGATCGTTGCGGGATCGGCGGAGGCGAGCGAGCCCACGGTCCAGAAGCGCAGCCGGTCCAGGGCCGCGGAGTCCAGCAGTTGTACGGCGTTGACGTAGCCGAACAGCGCGGCCGTGGCGGCCGTACCGGCGAGGGCGAGCCGTACCGGCGTGGCGCCGCGGCTGCCGCCGAGCACGTACACGACCACCGAGACCACGCCGGCGCCGAGGAAGGCGAACCACACGTACGCGGTGATCGAGGTGACCCCGAGGAAGCTGATGGCGGTGACGACCGCGGCGGCCGCACCCGCGTTGACCCCGAGCAGACCGGGCTCGGCGAGCGGATTGCGGGTCAGCGCCTGCATCACCGCGCCGGCGAGCCCCAAGGCGACACCCACCAGCAGGCCGAGCACGGTGCGCGGCACCCGGACGTCGCGGATCACCACGTCGTTGCCCGTGCCCGAGTTCTGGAAGAGCCCGTGCCACACATCGGCGACCGGTACCGCCTTGGCACCGATCGCGATGCTCGCGACACAGACCAGCAGCAGGACACCGACGGCGAGCAGCAGGCCGGCCGCGCGCAGCGCACGGCGCTTGCGCGGTTCTGGCGCGGCTGCCGCGACCGTCCGGGCCGCGCTCTGTTCGGGGGGACTGTCGACCAACACCCGGTTAGGTTAGCCTACCCTCCCATTCCGATTCGCTCAGGGAGCCGCCGGGACCCCGGCCCACCGGCCTTGTGCCACGCGGCCGTTCACCAGCCGAGCCGGGCGAGCGCCTTCCCCGCCTCCGGGTACCCGGCCCCGTCCCCCGCGTGCGTCCAGGCCGCGGCGCACAACGCCCGCAACCCGTCGAGCTGTTGGCCGTCCCCCTCGATCACGAGCGCGCCGTCGCGCACGCAGGCCGTCCAGCCGCCGCAGACGAGACCGTCCCCCGACGAGGCGGACTCCACCTCGGGCTGTCCGGTGAGCAGCCCCCGCAGGTCCGCGTCGACGTAGGTCGGCCGGTGCCGCGGCTCCGCCCGCAGCAGCTGCGCCGGGTCCGTCACGCCGGTCAGCACGAGCAGCGAGTCCACTCCCCCGTTGAACGCGCCCTCGATGTCGGTGTCGAGACGGTCGCCCACCACCAGCGGCCGTTCGGCACCCGTCCGCAGGACCGTCTCCCGGTGCATCGGGGGCAGCGGCTTCCCCGCGATCTGCGGCACACCACCGGTCGCGATCCGTACGACCTCGACCGCCGCGCCGTTACCCGGCGCGATCCCGCGGGCACTCGGGATCGTCAGGTCCGTGTTGGACGCGAACCACGGCACCCCGCGCGCCACCGCGTACGACGCCTCCGCGAGCCGCCCCCACGCCAGCTCGGGCCCGCCGTACCCCTGGACCACGGCAGCCGGGTCGTCGTCGGCCGAGTCCACCGGCTCCAGACCGCGCTCGCGCAGCGCCACCCGCAGCCCCTCGCCGCCGACGACGAGCACCCGGGAACCGGCCGGGACCTGCTCGGCGATCAGCCGGGCCACGGCCTGCGCCGAAGTGATGACGTCGACCGCCTCCGCCGGCACACCCAGCTCGGTGAGATGCCGCGCCACCGCGTCCGGCGTCCGCAGGGCGTTGTTCGTGACGTACGCCAGGTGCATCCCGCCGGCACGCGCGGTCTCCAGCGACTCCACCGCGTACGGAACCGCCTCCCCGCCGGCGTACACCACTCCGTCGAGATCGAGCAGAGCAGTGTCGTACACCTCGTTCAGCGCCCGCGCGCTGCCGCCCGGCCTGGTCCTGCCCTGCTCGCCCATGCTGGTCCGCTCCTCACTCCCGGCTCCCGGCCACCCGGCCGGGACCGTCGATCGGTGGCGCGTCGCGACCGCCGCGCACTCCCCCGATCATCGCGCATCGCCCCGGACACATACGATGCACCAATGAGCGCGCGAGGTGGCAGGGCGATCGAAGGTCTGCACATGGTCCCGTTCCGCGGACTGCGTTACGTCCCCGAGCGGGTCGGCAGTCTTGCCGCGGTCACCTCACCCCCCTACGACGTCGTCGTACGCCCCGACGGGCTGCACCACCTCGAGTCCGCGGACCCGTACAACATCGTCCGGCTGATCCTCCCCCAGGCGGCGACCGCCGCCGAACGCCACGAGCAGGCGGCCGAGACCCTCGACCGCTGGGTCGCCGAGGGCGTCCTGGCCCCCGACCCGCAGCCCGCGCTTTACATCTACGAACAGCGCAGGGGGGTCATCCTGCAGCGCGGCATCATCGGGGCGCTGGCGCTGTCCGCCCCCGAGGAGGGCGTCGTCCTCCCCCACGAGGACGTGATGCCGCACGTGGTGGCCGACCGCACGGCCCTGATGCGCACCACCGGCGCCAATCTCGAACCCCTGCTCCTCACCTACCGCAGCGAGGGGCCCGCGAACGGGGCCAGCGCCGTCATCGAGCGCGTCATCCACGAGGAACCGCTGCTGTCGACGACGACCGAGGACGGCTTCAGCCACCGCCTCTGGTCGGTCACCGACGCCGGGGACCTCGCCGACATCGCATCCGACCTCGCGCGCCAGCAGGCCCTCATCGCCGACGGCCACCACCGCTGGGCGACCTACCTCCGGCTGCGCGACGAGCAGTCCGCGCCCGGCGCCTGGAGCTACGGCCTGGTGCTGCTCATCGACACCGCGCGCTATCCCCTGCAGGTCCGCGCCATCCACCGGCTGCTGAACCGGCTGCCGGTCGGGGACGCGCTCGCGGCCGTCGACGGCCTCTTCCGCGTCCGCGAGATCGAGGGGCGGCTGTCGCACGCGCTCGGCGCCCTTGCGGAGGCCGTCGGCGAGGGCAACGCGTTCGTCCTCGCCGGAGACGGACGCTTCCATCTGATCGACCGCCCCGACCCCGCGCTCCTGGAGCGCACGGTACCGGCCGACCGCCCGGACGCCTGGCGCCGGCTCGACGCGACCGTCCTCCACGCCACCCTGCTGGAGCGGATCTGGCACATCCCGGACTCACCCGAGGAGATCACCTACATCCACGACACCGAGGCCGCGGTCGTCCAGGCCGAACGCCGGGGAGGCACGGCGGTCCTGATGCATCCGGTGCGCGAGGAGGTCGTACGGGACCTGGCCCGGCAGGGTGTCACGATGCCGCGCAAGTCGACGTCCTTCGGCCCGAAGCCGGCGACGGGCCTGGTGCTGCGCAGCCTGAACCTGGACTGAGCACGCACAGACCGGAACACCGGGGCCCGGTCCCCGAGCGGAACCGCTCGGGGACCGGGCCCCGGTGTTGGCCGCGTACGCACCCGTGGGCGCGCGGCAAGCGGATCAGGCCTCGTCGCCGTGGTCCTCGCCGTGTACATCGCTNCCGGTGTTGGCCGCGTACGCACCCGTGGGCGCGCGGCAAGCGGATCAGGCCTCGTCGCCGTGGTCCTCGCCGTGTACATCGCTCTCACCGCGGGTGGAGCCCTCACGTGCGGGGCTCCCTCCCGCGGACTCGAGGGTGGCGCTGTCGGCAGGGCGGGCGTCGGCCTCGCCGGTCTCCCCGCCCTCCTCGGCGTCCTTCGTGGTCCCGGCGTCCTCCGCTGCGGACCCGGTGCCGCTCTCGGTGTCGTTTTCGGTGTCGGTGTCGGTGTCGTTCTCGGTGTCGGTGTCGTTCTCGTCGACCAGCGCGTCGACGAACTCCACCCCGTCCAGCTCGGCGAGCCGGTCGGAGGCGTCGGTCGAACCATCCTTGTCCGCCTCGACGGCCTTCGCGAACCACTCGCGCGCCTCGGACTCCCGATCGGCCGCCAGCAGTGCGTCGGCGTACGCGTACCGAAGTCGCGCGGTCCACGGCTGCAGCGCGTTCGACGCCAGCTCGGGGCTCTGCAGCGTCACAATGGCCGCGTCCAACTGCCCCATGTCGCGGCGGGCGCCCGCCACGACGAGCCGCATCTCGACCTGACCCGCCTTGTCGAGCCTCTGCACCTCGGCCTCGCCGGCCATCGCCAGTGCCCGCTCGGGCCGACCCATGCCACGCTCGCAGTCGGCCATGACGGGCCAGAGCTCGACACTGCCGGTCATCCGGCGCGCGGCACGGAACTCCGCCAGCGCCTCCGAGTACCGCTGCGTCGCGTACGCGGCGAAGCCGGCGGCCTCGCGAACCGCGGCCACCCGGGAGGCGAGCCGTAGCGCCACCCGCGAGTAGCCGTATGCCTGCTCCGCGTCCTCGTCGATCAGCCGCGCGACCATGACCAGGTTCCTCGCGACGTCCTCGGCGAGTGTCTTGGGCAGACTCTGGAGCTCCTGCCGGACGTCCTTGTCGACCTCCTCGCCGGTGACGTCCTCGGGGATAGGCAGCCGCTTGATCGGCTCCCGGTCCCGATCCCGGCCACGGTCGTCACGGCGGTCGTCACGGCGCCCGTACCCGCCACGGTCGTCCCTGCCTCGGTAGCCCCCACGGGACCGGTCGTCGCGCCGGTCGTCCCGACGCGGCCCACGGTCCCGATCATCACG